>CAYZAF010000613.1:0-7520 GCA_964476435.1 uncultured Syntrophaceae bacterium | reverse complement strand
CAGCATCATGATGCATCGATCGACCAAGGAGAAGCTGAGCACCGGGGACGTAGTCATAGAGCCGGATACGAAGGGCATCTCCATGTTCGATTTCAGTCAGAAGAAGCAGTTGATGGAAGAGGGAATGAAGTCGGCCCGCGCAGCAATACCGCGAATTAGAGACCTCATGGAGTACTACCGGTAAACTAAGTCTCCTTACTCGCGTGTCGGCCGACGCGGCCCATTGTCTACCCGGGCTCTGTCGCCTCCACCGTACAGTCGAGCGACCCACGGTGCAGCCGCACCGCTACCCGGTCGCCGGTGCTGACCTGGACCGCGTCGCTGACCACCGCCAGCGTGTCCTGCCGCACGGTGATGCTGTAGCCCCGCTTCAGGATGTTCTCGGGGTTGAGATCGCCCAGCCGCTGGGTGTATCCCTGCAGTCTCGTCTTCTTTTCCCGGAAAAGCAGGACAAACCTGTGCTGGAGAGCGTTTGAGAGGTCATCGAGGTACATCTTGTACCTCACGATGAAGTCCCTCTTCTCCTTGAGCTCCACTAATCCCTTGAGAAGCACGAGCTTGGAGGCTTCGAGCCGCTTTTTCATAGAGCCCAGGAGCCTTTGCTGGACCCCGCGGAGCATCTCCGCAAGCTCCCTCTTCTCCCGCACTACCATGTCGGCAGCTGCGGTGGGCGTGGGGGCCCTCACGTCTGCCACGAAATCGGCAATCGTGAAATCGATCTCATGGCCGATACCCGAGACTATCGGTATGGCCGAAGCATGGATGGCTCTAGCCACGGCCTCCTCGTTGAAGCAGGAGAGATCCTCGACCGATCCCCCTCCCCTGCCGAGAATTATCACATCCACATTCTTCTCCCGGTTGAAGTGCTCGATTGCCGAGACGACCTCGCCACACGCCTCGTCCCCCTGCACGTGCACCGCGTAGATCAATACCTGTACGTTGCCATACTTCCCCAGTATGATCTTCAGCATATCCCTTATTGCGGCGCCCACCGGGGAGGTAACGATCCCGATCCTCCGGGGCACGAGGGGTAACGGGAGCTTGTGGGCCGCGTCGAAGAGGCCTTCTTTGAACAGCTTCTCCTTGAGCAGCTCGAAGCGCATCTGGAGGAGACCCCTCCCCTTCACCTCGATCTCGTCCGCGAGGAGCCTGTACTCCCCCCTTTTTTCGTAGACATCCACCCTGCCCCGGCATATGACTGCAGCGCCGTCCTTGATGAAGCTGTCAGGGTATTTCTCTTGATACTTGAACATGACAGCCTTCAGGGAGGAGGAGTCGTCCTTGAGGGTAAAGTACAGGTGTCCGGAAGGGTAGACCTTGAAATTGGAGATCTCTCCTTCGACGGCGACGTCCCTGAACTGCCGCGAAAGAGCGTCGCGGATGCGCAAGGTAAGCTGGGATACCGTAAAGATGCGGATGGGCCAGTCCGATGGGTATTCCATCTATTTCTTGAAATACTCCGTGACGATCTTCATGGCGCAATACTCGCCGCACATGCTGCACACGTCGTCGCTGAGGCTCCTCTCCTTCCTGAAGGTCTTGATCTTGTCCGGGTCCAGGGCCATCCTCGTCTGCCCCTCCCAATCGAGGGCCTTGCGGTATTTCGACATCTGTTCGTCCCGGGCCCAGGCATCTTTCCTTCCCCTGGCCAGGTCCGCCGCATGGGCGGCAATCCTCGCCACAATGACCCCCTCCTTCACGTCGGCCACGGACGGCAAACCGAGATGCTCCGAGGGGGTCACGTAGCAGATAAAGTCGGCGCCGTGAAATCCGGCCAATGCGCCGCCGATGGCAGCCGTTATGTGGTCGTACCCAGGCGCCACATCCGTGACGATGGGACCGAGGACGTAGAAAGGCGCTTGCCTGCAGAGCTGCTTCTGGAGCACGATGTTGGCCTCTATCTGATTGAGGGGCACGTGGCCCGGCCCCTCTATCATCACCTGGACACCGCCTGCCTGGGCCTGGGCGCACAATTCTCCCAGAATGAGCAGCTCTTGCACCTGGGTCCTGTCCGTGGCGTCAACGATGCTGCCAGGCCTGAGCCCGTCTCCGAGGCTCAGCGCCATGTCGTACTTCCGTGCAATGGATACGAGCCGGTCGAACTGCTCGTAGAGGGGGTTCTCCCTGTTGTTCACGACCATCCATTCCGTGAGAAAGGCGCCCCCCCGGCTCACGATGTCCGCAATCCTTCCCTGCTTCTTCAGCCTCTCGATGACACCCCTCGTGACACCGCAATGGACGGTAACGAAGTCCACCCCGTCTTCGCCGTGCCTCTCGATCACCTCGAAGAGCTCTTCCGCATCGAGCTTCGTGATCGTCTTCCTCTTCCTGACCGCCTCCACGGCAGCCTGATAGATGGGCACCGTTCCGACCGGAACGTGCGCGTGGGACATGACGATCTTACGCATAGAGTCGAGGTCGCCTCCCGTGCTCAGATCCATGACTGCATCCGTCCCGGCTTTTTCAGCCACCCGGAGTTTCTCAAGCTCCTCTTCCACGTTTATCCGCTCCGGTGAAGTACCGATGTTCGCGTTTACCTTTATCGAGAGGCCCGCGCCTACGCCTTTCGGCGTCAGACCCTCGTGCCTTGCGTTGGCGAGGATGATGACCCTACCTTCGGCAATCAGGTCGCGAAGGGCGCCGGCGTCCATGCCTTCCTCGTCGGCCACCTTTTTCATCGCTTCCGTGATGCTCCCCTTGCGGGCCTCGATCAGCTGGTTTTGCATGGTTTTATCATCTCCATCTTCTTAATGAGCTCTTGGGGACCCCGGGCGAAAAGCCTTATGATCGGCTCCTTTCCCACGTCCCCAAGGTCGTATATGAGGTCGGGCGGCCCCTCCCCTTGGCGCAAACCCTCCTCTACAATGAAATCGAGGCTCCTTCCCTCCTCGCCCTTCGTTGCCTCCGGCTCCTCCCTCCTGTCCGCAAAAACCACCGAAAGCCCCAGGCGCCGGGCCTTCTCCACTATCGCGGGGTCGTACTTGATGTTGGCAGCCGCCCTCAGATAGGGGTAGCGGCGCATGCACGCGAGGCACAACCTCGCTACATGCGACGAGGCGCCGAACTCGGGTGCTCCCTTGAAATGGACCTTGCCATGGAGATGACCAATCCTGCCAGGGAATGCCGCCACATCCTCGGTGCTCAGTGCGCCTCGAACAGCGTAGCCCACGTTCATCTGCACCGCGGGAATGAGCTCTACGGCGTTGAGCTCCTCGAGGCGGACGGCGGCCGCATGCATGGCCTGCAAGACTTCCCGCCTCTCTTCAGCCCTGCCCGCCTCCACGCCGGGGTGCCCATAGAAGTAGCCCCCTTTCGATGGCTGCGAGCTTCTCCTGATGATGTCCTCCGTGACCTGCTCCGTTTCCAGGAAGGCCTCCCTCACGGGATAGCCGAGGGCAAGGAAAGAGAGGAGGGCAGCCGAGAACATGCATCCTGTCCCGTGGACCACCTTTTCGATCCTCTCCTTTCGGAGCGTCACGACCTCGCGGCAGTCGAAGAGGAGATCAACAGGGTCCCCCTTGAGGTGTCCACCCTTGAGAACGACATTCGACGGCCCCAGATGCGCGAGCTTCCTGGCGGCCCGTTCCATGGCCTCCACACTATCGACAGGCGCGTTAACCAGGATCTGGGCTTCCTCCACATTGGGCGTCAGGCACGTGGCCATGGGGAAAAGCTGCTCCACAAGGCCTTTGAGGCCGTCGCGGGTAATCAGGCTCTTGCCGTTCTTTGCCGCTAGAACAGGATCGAGCACCACCGGCACCCCCTTAAGCCTGGCGAGGAACTCTCCCACTCTCGCCACATGAAGCGCGTCTGCGAGAACGCCGATCTTGACGCCGGACACGATAAAATCCTCGCCCACCCGGAGAAGCATGGCCTCAAAGACTTCGTCGGGTATGGGGCTCGCGCTCTCGACCCCCTTGGGTCCCTGGACCACGAGGCTGGTGGGAATCGAGATACCGTGGAATCCCAGGGTCGTGAAGATCTCCAGGTCCTTCGTGAACCCGGCACCGTTTGAGAGATCGTGTCCGCCGATGGTGAGAACGGCTTTCAGGGCCGTTTCACCGCCCGAGGGGATTGACGTCTTCTTTTTGAGCCCTTTGGGGACGTCTCTTTTCATGGCTTGCCTATGTCGCGGCATTTCGTGCGGACATCGCGCGTCTGTCTGGGTAATTACCTAAAATAGTAGCACGTTCAGCAATCGAAATATAGTGGAATAGGGGGCGGGGGCTTAAGAAGGAACGAGGCTGCCTCTTCTAAAGCGCGCGCTCACGGCTCTTTGCGTACCAAAAGGGGGCTCCTGTCGACATTATTGTCGATGTATTGTATACTTGTGGCACTATTTTGTCATCCCGAAGAAGCATTGCCTTAGGCCATGCTTCGAAAAGTGGCGAAATTCTCGCATGGGAGGGAAAGGGTGGTCTGGCATCACTATTGCTAGGCGTTATCACAAGGCTATAGCCCTATGATGAGGTATGTTCTCTTATCTTGTGCCCTGTTGCTCTCTTTCCTGCCGCCCCTGGCTGCCCAAGAATCGTACCAGGAGTTCGAAAGAGGGCTCAATCTCTCCGAATCCCAGAGGGCCCAGGTGGAGGACATCAAGAGGAGGTATCTCGACGAGTGGATGGCTCTCCGCATGGAGTCGGCAAGGAAGCGCTTTGAGCTGAGGCAGCTTCGGCGCTTCGAGCCCGACCAGTGGGAAAGAGCGGAAAGGGTCCAGAGAGAGCTAGACCAGATAGAGGCTGCCAAGCAGAGACTCTTCAGGCAGTACCGCCGGGAGGTGTCTTCGGTCTTCAACCAGGAGCAGAGGGGTCGATTCAACAGGTTCATGGGGCGGGAAAACAGGAGACCGGTCAATCCCCCGCCGTACAGGTTCTATGGGCGATAGGAAAATCCTTTTCCCCCTCCTCCTCTTCGGCATATTCTTCGTGCTCATCGCGATCACGGGCTCCTTTCAGATAGTCATAACGAAAACGAACATCGAGCGACTCCTGCGGGCCCAGGGAGAGACACTCTTCAAGAGCATCACGCGGGAGGTAGAGGTAAACATGGAGTACCTCACGCTCGTTGAAAAGACTCCCTCCATCATTACGCCGAATTTTCTCAATATCTCGACCTATGACGAAGCCATCGTCGATGAT
The DNA here is from genome assembly GCA_964476435.1 of uncultured Syntrophaceae bacterium. Taxonomy (GTDB): domain Bacteria; phylum Desulfobacterota; class Syntrophorhabdia; order Syntrophorhabdales; family WCHB1-27; genus CAVVNC01. Next base: position 2,382 of record CAYZAF010000613.1, on the reverse strand, counting down.
CTATACGGGCAGCTGACAAAGCCGCCGGGGTCTGACCAGAACGACATCCCCTTGAACAACATGCTTGTCGTTGACAAGAGGGGGAATGAGCTGGAGCGGAAAGGATCGATAAGGGTGGACAAGGCGCGTATCGGCCTCCTCTTGAGGAGCGACCGCCAGACCGTTATCACGCTCCCCGGCAGCAAGGACCAGGGCCTCTTTCTAGGGGTGAAGCTGCCGGACAGGCTCATCTTTCTCTTCCTGAGTCCAGATGAGCTGGAGAACCTCAGAAAGATGTATGTCATGAAAGCCATTGTGGAGAATGAGGAGAAGAGGCTGAGCATCGCGGAGATCAATATCTACGACGCCTCGAATAGGCTATATCTCGGCTCGGGAAAGAGGCCGAAGGATGTCTTCGCCATCTCCGGGCCCCTCAACACACGGTATTTTCCGGGTTATTCCATGGAGATACTCGTATCAAATAAGCTTGCCATCGACGCGTTCCGGAGGACGAGCTGGAACTTCATTATGCTTCTCTGCTTCCTCGTCCTCGGCGGAGCGGGCAGTATCTACGTCATATTCTCGCTCGAGAGAAAACACGCTGAAAGGCTTACGGAGATGGAGAAGGACATGGCCATGAAAGAGCGCCTTGTCTCTCTGGGAAGGCTTGCCTCAGGCATGGCGCACGAGATACGAAACCCCCTCAATGCAATGGGCATGTCCATACAGAGGCTGAAACGGGAGTTCGTCCCGGAGCAGGTCAAGTTGGATGAGTACCATCGCTTCCTCGACATCGTCAGGGAAGAGCTGCTGCGCGTGAACAGGATCGTCGAAGAGTTTCTCCTCTCGACAAAATCGGGGATGGCGATGGAAAGGGAGAATCTGCACGCCATCGTGGAAGAGGTAGCCACCATGCTCCGCGAAAAGGGCCGTGCCGCGGACATTCGGATCGTCAACGAGAGCGACGAGAGCATCTTCGTCGATTGTCAGAAGGAGAGATTGAAGCAGGTATTCTATAATCTCCTCGTAAACAGCATCGAGGCCATGGGCAAGGAAGGGAGCATCGTTGTGTCGGCCCTTTCGGAAAACCCCCTTGCAAAGGTCTTCATAAGAGACACGGGGCCTGGCATAAAAAGGAAGGATCTTCCCAAGATCTTTGAATACTACTACACCACCAAGGACAAGGGAATGGGCCTGGGCCTGCCCATTTCTTATATGATCGTGAAGGACCACGGAGGGGACATTCAGGCCCTGAGCGAGGAAAGAAAGGGTTCGACGTTCGTCATTACCCTCCCTATGAAGAAGGGGGCATGAGATGGAGAGAATAAGCATATTGGTCGTGGAGGACGAGGGCACGCAGCGGGGCCTTCTCGAGGGCTTGCTCAACAGGGAAGGATACAGGGCCATTGGGGCAGGAGACGGAAAAACCGCGCTCCAGCTCCTCAAGGAAGGCACCTTCGAGATAGTGCTCCTCGACTACAAGCTCCCGGATACGGACGGCCTCACTGTCCTGAAGAGCCTCAAGGAGATGAATCCGGAAATCGAGGTGATCATGATCACGGCCTTCGGGAGCATTGAAAACGCCGTGATTGCCTTGAAGGCTGGTGCTTTCGAGTACTTGACAAAGCCCATAGACCTTGACGATCTCCTTTTCAAGATCAGAAAAGTCGAAGAGCGGCTTCATCTTATTCATGAGAACATGGTGCTCAAGGAGGCCCTGAAAGATAGGATGAAGTCAGAGAACATCGTGTACGCCAGCGAAAAGATGCACGAAATAGTGAGCCTTATCGTGAGGGTCGCAAAGACCGACTCGACCTGCCTCGTGCGGGGGGAAAGCGGAGTGGGCAAAGAGATCGTGGCAAATCTCGTTCACGGCATGAGTGAAAGGAGCCAGCAGGCCCTCGTCAAGGTAAACTGCTCCGCTATCCCCGACACGCTCCTCGAAAGCGAGCTTTTCGGCTATGAACGGGGCGCCTTCACCGGCGCATACCAGAAGAAGATCGGCAAATTCGAGATTGCGAACAAGGGGACCATCTTCTTAGACGAGATAGGCGATGTGCCCCTCTTCTTGCAGCCGAAACTGCTCCGGGTTCTCCAGGAGCGGGAGATAGAGCGCCTGGGAGGCCTCCATCCCATCAAGGTGGACGTGAGGATCGTCGCGGCCACGAACAAGGTCCTCGAAGAGGAAGTGAAGCAGGGACGCTTCAGGGAAGACCTCTTTTACCGCCTCAACATCGTACAAATAGAAATTCCGCCCTTGCGGGAGAGAAAGGAGGACATCCCCCTCCTTCTCGATTTCTTCCTCAAGAAATTCAACGAAAGGCACAGAAGATCGATCAAGGGTTTCGCACGGGAGGCCCGCGATGTGCTCATCAAACACGATTATCCGGGGAACGTGAGGGA
>CAYZAF010000612.1:0-3940 GCA_964476435.1 uncultured Syntrophaceae bacterium | reverse complement strand
CCTGGGGGGATGGCCGTGGTGCCGATGATCATTGCCTTGCCCCTGGAGGCGGCCAGGCCAAAGAAAGCTTGCGCTGCCCCTGGCTCGCTAAAATCGACGATCACCTCGCAGTCGTCGATGCAGGCCTCGAGATCGTCTTCGAGGAGAAAGCTGACCCCCTTTACACCTGGTACATCGATGCGGGTGTCCATAAGCGGGTGTGCCCTGGCCTCCAGAATGTGGGTCACCTTGAAGTCCGGATCTCCCGCCGCGAGTTTCAGCACCGCCGTGCCCATCCTCCCGCACGCACCGGTCACGATGAGCCTGATCACCCCCGCCACCCCCTTTTTTGGCGTGCCCCCTCCATCCCATGTCACTTTCGGCCCGCCAGCAGTCCTGAATCGTCTATCACCCGTTTCACGAGAGCGCTGTTTTCCTCCGACAGGCCGCACAGGGGCAAGCGCACTTCTTTCTCCATGAAGCCCATGTGATAGAGCGCCTCCTTCACGGGCACGGGATTTACCTCGACGAAGAGGCCGGCAAAGAGCGGCATCAGCTCCACGTGGAGGCTGAGGGCCTTTTCAGGGTTTCTTTCCTGGAGGTACGCCTGAGCCAGCATGCCCATCCGGCCGGGGACCACGTTCGACGCCACGGAGATCACCCCTGTCGCGCCCACTGCCATCATGGGGAGGAAGAGGTTGTCGTCGCCGGAGAGTATGGGGAATTGTCCGCCAGTGAGCTTGAATATGTCCGCCACCTGCGGAAGTGAGCCGGACGCCTCTTTAATGGCCACGATATTCGGGATCTGCGCCAGCCGCGCCACAAGCTCCGGGAGCATGTTCACGCCCGTTCTCCCCGGGATATTGTAAAGGACAAGGGGCAGGTCCACATCTTCCGCCACCTTCCTGAAGTGGCGGTACATGCCCTCCTGGCTCGGGCGGTTATAGTAGGGCGCCACCACGAGGGCCGCGTCTGCGCCCAGGTTCTTCGCGATCTCAGTCAGCTCTATGGTCTCTTTCGTGCTGTTCGATCCCGTCCCTGCGATGACCGGTACCCGGCCCCCGACCCATTTGACGGTAAGGTCTATCACCCTTTCGTGCTCCTCGTAGGAGAGCGTCGATGCCTCTCCCGTGGTTCCGCAGGGTGCGATGCCGTCTATGCCCTCCTTCAGCTGGAATTCCACCAGCCTTCGCAATGCATCCTCGTCGACCGATCCATCCCGGAACGGGGTAACCAAAGCCGTATAGACGCCACCCAGTCTCATGTCGTCTCCCTTTATTCGTCGTTTCCAGCCTCGTACTCGATTGCTTCCTGAAAGAGGGTCCCTCCATAGATGATGCGGGCGCTCCCCTCCAGGTATACCTCGCCGTCCACGTAGACCCGCACGACTTCTCCGCCCCTGGTCAGGATGTTGACCATACTCTCCACAAGGCCCTTTGCCTTCAGCACCACTCCTACAGCCACTGCCCCGGTCCCGCACGCAAATGTTTCGCCTTCCACTCCTCTCTCGTACGTTCTGATGCGGACATTCTCACGGTCGACGATCTCCACGAAATCGACGTTCGTGCCCGTGGGGAAGACCTTGTGATGCCTGATGGGCCTTCCCAGTTTTTCCACGGGCGCCCTGTCTATGCGGTCAGTGAGAAGGATCGTGTGGGGCACCCCCGTATTGACGCTGCTCACGAAGAGCTCCTTGTTGTCGAGCCAGATGGGATAGTCGAGCTTCAGATCCTGCGGCACACCGAGCTGGAGCTTCACCGACCCGTCCTGGTTGACCTGCGCCTTCATCGTGCCGGCCAGGGTGGCAAAAGCCATGGTTTGGCCCGCAATTCCTTTCACGTAGGCGAACCTCGCCGCGCACCTGCCTCCGTTGCCGCACATCTCCGCCACTGATCCGTCCGCGTTGTAGAAGCGCCACGCGAAGTCGACGGTCGCGGATTTCTCGATGAGTATCAGCCCGTCGGCGCCGACCGAAAGTCTCCTCCTGCATACTTTCTTGACGAATTCCGGCGTGTCAGGAAAGAGGCGGTCGGCTGACCCCTCCCTATTGTCGATGACGATGAAGTCGTTCCCACTCGCGCTCATCTTGAGGAACTGCAGAGAGTCTCTCATCTATACCTCCAAGAACCCCGGAATGCTCTGGCCCCTCAAAAGGTCCTGCGGGGTCTCCCTCTGTCTGATGACAAAGAACTCATGACCCTTCGCGAGCACCTCAGCCGCGCGGACCCGCGAATTGTAGTTGGAGGCCATGGAAAAGCCATAGGCGCCTGCGCCCATGACCGCGAGGAGCGCGCCGGGCGAAAGCAAGGGGAGCCTCCTGCCCTTTGCGAGGAAATCTCCCGATTCGCAGACAGGTCCCACCACATCGACCTTGATCTTCTTTGCTTTCTCCTTTGCCTCGGGGAGGATCTCGTGATAGGCGCCGTAGAAGGCGGGACGGACAAGGTCGTTCATGGCCCCGTCGACTATGTAGAAGGTCTTTTCGGGCGTGCCTTTCACGTAGAGGAGCTTCGTGACGAATGCCCCGGCGTTACCCACTATCACGCGGCCGGGTTCGAGCACGAGAGTAAGGCCCGTTCCCTTAAGCTCAGCCCCTATTGCTCGGGCGTACTCCTCGGGAAGGGGCGGCAGCTCGTCTTTGTAAGTGATGCCCAGGCCTCCCCCGATATCGATGTACTTCAGGGCAATCCCTGACCCCGCAAGGTCGGCGACCATACGCTTCAGGGAGCGGATCGCCTCGACAAAGGGGGGGATCTCGACGATCTGAGACCCGATGTGCGATGAGATGCCCACGGGGACAAGGTACTCCGCCCTCCTGATCTCTTCGTAGAGGCCGCGCGCCTCGGCCCAGAGGATGCCGAACTTGTTCTTCCTCAGGCCCGTGGTGATGTAAGGATGCGTCCGCGCGTCGATCTCCGGGTTGACCCTTATGGACACGGGTATCTGCTTTTCCATTTTCCTGCCCACGGATGCGGCGAGCCGGACCTCTCCTTCTGATTCCATGTTGATCATGGCTATGCCGGATTGGGCAGCGAAGAAGATCTCTTCCTCTGTCTTGCCAACACCAGAAAAGACGATGCGCTCCGCCGGGATGGAAGCGCGCAAGGCTGCCCTCAGCTCCCCGCCGGACACGATGTCTGCGCCGCTTCCAAGCCTTCCCATGAGCCTCAAGAGGGCGATATTCGTGTTTGCCTTGCATGAATAACAGGTCATGTGGGGGACGTGCGCGAAAGCCCGGTCGAACACGGTAAAGTGTCGCTCCAGCGTCGCGTGGCTGTAAACGTAGAAAGGCGTGCCCACGCCTTTGGCGATCTCGCCGATAGGCACGTCCTCTACATAGAGCGATCCGTCGCGATAGGCGAAGTGGTTCATGGCCGCTTATTCCCTTTCGTCTACTATTATAGTCTATTTCGCAGGAAGTTGGTTAGCGGACGCTCGTTTTCCCTATTCCCTCAGTATGATGATCTCTTCCTGCAATTATTGGGGCTTGAGCGCCCCCTCCTCGGCGAAGCCTCGGAGCCTCCCCCCTCACCCTGCCTTGGCGATGCTACGTGGCTAGCGGACGCTCGTTTTCCCTATTCCCTCAGTATGATGATCTCTTCCTTGGATGGGCCGCTTTCCCTGCCCCGTACGTCCACAGCGGTCACGTAATAGGAGACGTAGCGGTCAGGGCCTGGCTGGGCGTCGACGAACCCGGGCTCGCGGACGGGCTCGCCATTGATCTTCTGGGCCTTGCCCGAGACAACCCGGTAGACATTGTAGCCGGCCACGTCACTGTCGGGGCTCTTTGCCCAGACGAGTTGGACGGTCCCGTCTTGCTTTTCCAGCCGCAGCCCCTTGGGAGGCGCGGGCGGCGTCTGCTTCTGGGGCGTTGCCACGATACTCGTCCCTTCTCCCTCATAGGGCACGCCGTTCTCGACGCGCACGGCCCTCACCTCGTATCGGTACTGTTGCCCGTTCT
>CAYZAF010000611.1:0-4776 GCA_964476435.1 uncultured Syntrophaceae bacterium | reverse complement strand
ACGAAATCCTCGCTATATACGCGGATGCCCATCGTCTGGGGTTGAAAGGCACCACTGTTTTCAGGAACAGGAGCCGCGATTACCAGATCCTGTCATGCGGGACCCACCAGATCTGCTCGTGAGGCCACATCTTATTCCAATCCTTCCGGGGGTCGGTTCCCCGCGGCTTGCCGCGAAGGCTGTTTGCTTTTTTCGTAATTGATACCCAGTCGCTTGCGGCGGGGAGGGTCATTTCTCACTCGGCGCTATCTTTGTTGCCTTCGTCATCTTCTCCTCGATGTACTGCAACTGTACACCTTCGTCGCTCCTTCCTCGGCGCCTCGATATCGTCATGATTTAGAATTGGAATTACGTCTTCGCGCCAAACCAAAAGCTTGTGTCCGTCCTTACACGGCGCCCTTTTTCTCCTTTTCGTAGGCCTCTATGCCCGCCTGCACCGCCTTCGTGATGAGGCGCTTCTTCTCTTCGATGAGGCCCTTGCCATCCTCCAGAGCAGAGGTCACCGCATCTTTTATCTGCTCGTAGTAGTCTTCGGCTTTTCCTTTCATGCCCTCGGCCAAACCCACGATCTGTCTCCTCGTCTCCTTTCCCGAGGTAGGGGCCAGCAGCAGGGCAATGCCCCCGCCTATGACGCCGCCCAGGAGAAATGAGGACATCACCGAACAAACGCCCATGCACGATTCACTGTTTTTCATCGAACCCCTCCATTTTTTTAGAAGAAAAGCGAGGCCGCCTGAGGCAGTTTTTCCAAAGGCAGCCTTCAGAGTAATCTAGTTCCAAATTTCTCCTTTGCAAGGCTCCCCGAGTTTTCAGGCCTGGCCGCCTCTTTCGACTCAACCGAGCGCAAAAGGCGCTGCTTCAAGATAGTGAAAACCCCGGCGCCTCTCTTTAGAGGCCCCGGGGTATTCTTTGCACCCATCAGGAGGCAGAAATGGGGATTTTCCTGGACTGCTCGACTGCCCTCTCGGTCTTGGGCAAGGTCACGGTGAGCACTCCGTTCTTGAACGTCGCCCCTACTTTGTCGGTCTCGACCGTTTCAGGCAGCGGGATATCCCGGGCGAAGCAGCCGTACGACCTCTCGATGCGGTGGTAGCCCAATTCGTTCTCTTCCTTTGCGACCTTTTTCTCACCGCTGATGGTAAGGGTCCCATCGTGTACGGACACATCGATGTCCTTCTCGTCGATTCCCGGCATCTCGGCGGCAATCATCAAGGCATCTTTTGTTTCCTTAATGTCGATGCGAGGGGAGTACATGCCTCTTGTATCCGGCCATATGTGGCTCAGGAGGCTGCCTCCGAACAAATCGTCAAACAGGCGGTCAATTCCTGTCCCCATGTGGGAGAAATACCTGCTGTCCCTCCACAGGTCCAACAATGGCCTTTCTTCCCTAACCCTAAGAGATGTTGCCATAACACACCTCCATTGTCCATTATGTCAGGCTTTTTTCGTCCCTGACACCCTTCTCCAACCTTTCTTCGGCAGGAGGCGGATCTAAAACCAAAGTCTTAAATCCACTAGGACTCTAACCGGCAGGCCCCTCTTTGTCAAGGGTGAGAGGCCTAGGTGCCCGAAAATCAACTTAGATCTCGCAGACTTACCCATTCCGCTTTCGCGAGCCCCTCGAAAGCATTGTTGCCAGAGGAGCCCGTGATCGGCCGTGTCCCTTGTGTTATTGTGATTGAGGCCGTAGAATACTCCCTAAAAAAGGGCGGAAGGACCATGGAGCAGGTAGTGGTCGACAGGCAGGGGGAGGAATCGGTTGTCTCAGGGCACCTCTGGATCTTCAGCAATCAGGTAAAGGGCCGGCCAGCGGGTTTTCCCGACGGGGGCCTGGTGGAGATCAGGGGTGAGAGGGGCCGCTTCCTAGGCATAGGCACGTACAATTCGAAGAGCCTCATCGCTGTCAGGGTCCTGTCGAGGGAGCGTGCAGCCATCGACGAAGCTTTCTTCGCCAGGAGGATCGGCGATGCCCTTAAGAGAAGAGCAGGCCGCTACGGGGGCTCTTTCAGGGTGGTCAACTCGGAATCGGATTTCCTGCCAGGCCTCGTCATCGACAAGTACGAGGGACAAATGGCGCTTCAACTGCTGACGTGCGGCATGGAGAGGCTCAAAGGGTCCATAGTCGATGCGGTGAAAAAGTCTTTTTCCCCGAGCGCGATCGTGCTGCGGAACGACAGCGTCAGCCGGAAGGAAGAAGGGCTCCCGCAGTACGTCGAAGTGGCGGATGGCGCAATCGTTTCCCCTTCGGTCATCACCGTGGGACCTCTGCGGTTCCTCGTGGATATCCTTGCGGGCCACAAAACAGGCTTCTATTTCGACCAAAGCGAGAACCGGCTGCTCATGAGGGAGTTCTGCCCGGGCCGCACAGTCCTCGATCTCTTTTCCTACACGGGAGGCTTCGGGCTCCACGCCCTCTACTTCGGGGCCCGCTCCGTCACCTTCGTCGATACATCCGGCCAGGCCCTCGACATGTGCAGGGAAAACGCGGAGCTCAACGGCCTTTCCGGGGGCAAATTCGTCAGGTCCGACGGGTTCGATTTCTTGAAGAATTCGATTGAGGAACACGACGTCATCGTCCTCGATCCGCCATCGTTTATCAAATCCAGGAAGAAAATCAAAGAAGGAGAGAGGGGTTACATCGACCTCCACAAGAGGGCGCTGAGGAGGCTTTCGGACGACGGTCTCCTCTTCACCTTTTCTTGCTCCTATCACATGAAGCGGTCGCGGTTCAGGGATGTGGTGCGCATCGCTTCTTACGGAATGGCAGACGTATTCCTCGTCCGGGAACTTTCGCAGGCAGGAGATCACCCCATTCTCCTCACCATTCCTGAGACCGACTACCTGAAAGGGTTGATCCTCAAGGTACGGAGGCGCGGCGCCAAAAAGGGGGAGGGAAGGCAGGACGAGGCTAGCGATGGAGGAGGACCGGAAGGTACGGCCGGCAAAGAACAATTGTATACAGGACCCTGCGAGATTTGTGCTGAAAACTCTTGACTTGGGGATCTGAATATGCGTATTATTTTAGGTAACCGCTTGGATCCAGGTCTGGACTGAGACGGAAGGGGAAGTAGGAGTGCGCCTTCTGAAGCTACAGTTCAGAAGGCCATTTTTTTTGGGGGAATTTGATGGATAAGGTGACGGCGCCCGTCATTGCGGGAAGAAAGGGCGGGGAAAGAATCACTATGCTCACCGCCTACGATTTCCCGTTCGCATCCATTCTGGACAGTGTTGGCATCGACATCATCCTTGTGGGCGATTCGGTGGGCAACAACGTTCTGGGCTATCCCAATTCCCTGCCCGTTACCGTGGAGGAGATGATCTACCACACGAAGGCCGTTTCCAAGGCCGCGAAAAGGGCGCTCGTGGTCATCGATATGCCGTTCATGTCGTATCAGGAGAGTCTCGAGCAGGCCCGGAGGAACGCCGGCCGCATGATAAAGGAGAGCGGCGCGGAAGCGGTTAAGGTAGAGGGCGGCAGGCGGGTGCGCGATGCCATAAGATCGATCGTCGACATCGGCATTCCGGTCATGGGCCATATCGGCCTGACGCCGCAATTCATAAACACCTTCGGCGGGCATAAGGTGCAGGGAAGGGGAGCGGCCCAGGAGCTGCTCATCGAGGATGCCAAGGCCGTGGAGGAGGCCGGCGCATTCTCGGTAGTGATCGAAGGCGTGCCGCGGGAAGCGGCGAAAAAGATCACGGGGTTGCTCTCTATCCCCACCATCGGCATAGGGGCGGGTCCAGACTGCGACGGCCAGGTCCTTGTCACCCACGATCTGTTAGGACTTGCCGGCCCCTTCCGCCCGAAGTTCGCCAAGGCTTACGTCAACCTCCGGGAGGAGATAGAGAGGGGCGTCGCAGCCTACATCGGAGAGGTAAGAGCGGGCGTCTTCCCTGATGACGACCATTCCTACCATTGAGGCATGGAGACCATTCGGACCCTCAGAGAAATGCAGGAGGTCTCGGAGACCCTGAGAAGGCAGGGGCGAAGGGTGGGCCTCGTGCCCACCATGGGGTACCTCCACGAAGGCCACCTCAGCCTTGTGAGAAAGGCGAAAGAGATGGCTGACGTGGTTGTGGTGAGCATCTTCGTCAACCCCACCCAGTTCGGCCCAAAGGAAGACTTCGGCCGATATCCGAGAGATTTCGAGCGGGACAAGGCGCTTCTCGCGCAGGAGTCGACGGACATCACCTTTTTCCCCGAGGCCTCCGAAATGTACCCCGAAGGGTACTCCACCTACGTGGAAGTGAGGGGGCTGGGAGATCACCTGTGCGGTCTCCAGAGGGAGGGCCATTTTGTCGGCGTCGCAACGGTGGTGGCGAAGCTCTTCAACATAGTGAGGCCCCACGTGGCCATCTTCGGCGAAAAGGACTACCAGCAGTTGAAGATCATCGAGAGGATGGCGAGGGACCTCAACATGGGTGTTGACGTGGTCGGCTTCCCCATCGTGCGGGAGCCTGACGGCCTTGCCATGAGCTCGAGGAACGTATATCTCAGCACGGACGAGCGGGCTTCCGCACTTCTCATACAGAAAGCGATAAAGAGGGTCGAAGAGGCGTTCAGGGGCGGGGAGAGGAAAGCCGCAACCTTGAGCGAGGAGGCCAGGAGCGTACTGGGCTCCCATGAGGGAGTTGCCGTAGAATACGTTGCCCTGTGCGATACCGAGACTCTCGACGACCTTCAGGAGATCGACAAACGCGCCTTGATGGCAGTGGCCGTTCGCATCGGCAAGACAAGGCTCATTGACAATACCACTCTGACGGAGTCATGACATG
>CAYZAF010000610.1:0-4219 GCA_964476435.1 uncultured Syntrophaceae bacterium | reverse complement strand
CGGGGTTCGATCCCATGCGCCTCAGAGGCGAGAAGGCGCGCCTGCCGGCCTCGTTCGCCATGATCCCGGATAAGGACGTGTTTTCGCTGCCCCATTACAACGGGAACGGCTGCCGGTCCATAGGCATCGTACCTGAGGATGCGCGCCGGCAGATCCCCGACACCATACCGCCGCCAGGCTTCAACCCGCTGCCGGGTACGTACCCGGAGGGGAATTATTCCAATTCTAAATCATGACGATATCGAGGCGCCGAGGAAGGAGCGACGAAGGCGTACAGCTGCAGTACATCGAGGAGCAGATGACGAAGGCAACAAAGATAGCGCCGAGTCAGAATTGGAATTAGAGGTTTTAAAGATGGCAGAGGGATCCCATTGCTGCCCCGGCCCTCCGGAGGGCTGCCGGATTGGGCGTGGAAGAATGGCCGTGCCTTTGGTCTCGCTCCTGCTCGTCATACTCATGGTCTGCGATGCACCGCTGGCCGGGGCCGGCTCCGTGGTCGAGCGCGTCAAGGCCAGAGGCACGGTCCGCTGCGGCAGTGTAAGGCGGCCCGGCCTTGCCGGCCTGGTCGGCCGCGGGCAATTCGCAGGCCTCGAGGTCGACGTCTGCCGCGCTGTTGCAGCCGCGGTGCTCGGCTCTCCCAATCGCATCGAGTACCACGAGTACGAGACGCCGAAGCAGTATGATGCGGTGCGCATTCAAACCGACGATGTTTTTTTTCTCACCGGCTCCGAGATCGCGGACGAGAGCCTCGCGGGCAGCATCGTTCCCGGTCCCGTAGTTTTCGTGGAATCCCATAACGTGATGGTTCCGTCCGGTTCTCCCGCAAGGAGCGTGAGCGATCTGGCAGGGGAGAGTATATGTTTCCTCGCCGGCAGCGCCGCCGGGCGGAGCCTCAACGCGTACTTTGAGGCGGCCCGCAAGAGCTGGCACCGCCTACCGTTCTCCGAAGAGGGGGAGATGAACGACGCTTTCCACGCGCAGCGCTGCCGCGCACTCGCCGGAGAGGTCACGACGCTCGCTGAGAGCCGCCTCGAAATCAACGGGCACGGTCCGGCGAGCCGGATCCTGCCCGAGCCTCTTTCGGTCTTCCCGATCGTAGCCGCAACAGGGACGGGCGACGGGCAGTGGTCGGCGATCGTTGCCTGGACAATGGTCACCCTCGTCGCAGCCGAGCGGCCAGAAACGGAGTGGTATGCGGGAGGAGCTGACGCGATGCCCGTCGAAGCAGCAAAGCTGGGTCTCGACCCTGCCTGGCAGCGTCGCGTCCTTTCCGCCGTCGGCAACTACGGAGACATCTTCGAGCGCCATCTCGGCAAAGGCTCCCGGCTCAAGCTCGATCGCGGCTTCAATGAAAACCAGTTCTTGGGAGGGCTGCTCCTCTGCCCGTTCCTGGAGTAGCGACCTCTACTCCATGGAGAGATGGGTCGTCATTTCAGACAATTCGATCTCCTTTTCCCCCTCCTTTTCGAACTTGAGCACCTTGTTGTGGAAGTCTTGCGCATCTATCTTGCTCGTGACCCACTTGGTCCAGGCCTCCCTCTGCGACGAGACGATGGCGTCAAAGTCGCCCGACGATGCGAAGCGGGAGAGCGCCTCATCCTCTATCCAGACGCAGTAGTTGGATCTCTTCCGGCCCTCCTGGGAGACCACGTAGAAATACTGGAAATGGCGGCTCCCGGGCTTGAGCCCCTCTTCGATCTGGTAGTTCTTGTAAGACCATCGTCTTTCCATTGCTTCCTCCTCTCAAGAATTGATGGGACCGGACCTCATGAGCCTTTTCTCCAGGCGCTGCGATCTTTACCGCGCCAATTTGACAGCGCAATCCTCGCAGCGGAAACGCGGGTGTGCGCCCTGCGCCGCCGTATCGCAGCAGCGCGCCCCTGCAACCCGGTAGCATGTGCCCACGCGGCCGCACTCGGCGCAGGCTACCCGCCGCCCCACCTCCCACGGTATGGGGACCCTGCCGGAGGTGAAGATCAGCCTGTCGATGAAGTAGACCATGGCGCCCATCACGGCCTGACTGATCATCATCGCAACATACACGTCTCCAATGCCGAGTACCTGCTTGACCCTGTTGAAGAACAGGGCTCCCGGTATGGCGAGCACGACCCAGCGCAGTACGTAGAGGAGATACTTAAGCACCGGTGCCTCCTTCAAGAGCGTCGATGAACAGAATATATGTCGAACTCGCCTCTCGCGCCAGAGAGTCTCCCTGTGCCCACGCCGGCGCTTTTCGCTAGGGCCTTTCCCCTCCCGCAGAGCGCTCCTTAAGAGGGCGTAGTCTATGAAAAACAATGTCAGCCCTAAATAGTTGTTGAGGTTTTCTTTGCACGATAGTAGTATACTGGAACGTACGTCAAAAAGACCGGCTCGCCTTGTACTTCATGCGCAGTATCGTTAGCAGCGCAGCCATACTGCTGTGGAGGTCGCGGTCGTAGGACCGGCGATTCTCCATAGGAAACGTCAGCGGCGTGGGGCGTAGCATTTGCTTCTTGACGAGGGAGGAGCAGATGGGGCAGAATGCTTGAGGGGGAGCCGTGACCTCTTAGCTTTCTGTTCGTAGAAGGAGAGGCTACCTTGCTTCAGTACGTTGCAATTCTCATGATGATCGTCTTCTCCGCTGGCCTCGCTCTCGTGGTGGTGGGCCTTTCGTACGTGCTCGGCAACAGGACGCAATCGAAAGTGAAGATGTCTCCCTATGAGTGCGGCATGGTCTCCATCGGGCCTTCCCGGAGGAGAATCACCATTCGCTACTACATCGTGGCCATGCTTTTCCTGGTCTTCGACCTGGAGATCCTATTTCTCTATCCATGGGCGGTCATCACGAATAAGCTCGGGCTTTTCGGTTTTGCGGAGATGATCGTTTTCGTCGCGATCCTTTTCATAGGCTATGTCTATGTTTGGAAGAAAGGGGCCCTGGAATGGGAGTAGAGAAGAACGTTCTCGTAGGAAGCGTTGATTTCTTCGTCAACTGGGCGCGGAAAAATGCGCTGTGGCCCGTGTCGTTCGGGCTTGCATGCTGCGCCATAGAAGGCCTCATGGTCCCCGCATCGGCCACCTACGACCTCTCCCGGTTCGGGGCTGAGGTGATGAGGCCCTCCCCCCGTCAGGCAGACCTCATGATAGTGGCGGGCACCCTTACGAAGAAGATGGCGCCCATATTGAGGCGCATCTACGAGCAGATGCCCGAGCCCAAATGGGTAATCGCTTTTGGCGCGTGCGCGTCGAGCGGCGGCATATTCAGGACGTACAATGTCGTACAGGGTGTAGACCAGGTCGTGCCAGTGGATGTCTATGTCCCCGGCTGTCCTCCACGGCCCGAGAGCTTTCTTAAGGCTCTGATGAAGCTGCAGGAGAAGATCGCCGGTGAGAGCATGCTCGACAAGAATAGAAGGCTCATCAGCCTTTCGGGAAAGAAGGTATGACATTGGCCGGGATCACTATCAGCGACAAGGCGGTGAAGAGGCTGGAGTCGCAGTTTGCGGGCTTCGTTACCGTGGAACAAGCAGGCAATCAGACGAATGCGATCGTCGACAAGGCCAAGCTCCGCGACGCGCTTCTCTTCCTGAAGACGGAGAAAGACCTGGCCTATACCATGCTGACGGACCTCTTTGTCGTTGATTATCATCCGCGGGACCCGCGGTTCGAGGTGGTCTACCTGCTCACCTCCTGGGAGCTGAAGGACAGGGTGGCAATGAAGGTGAGGATAGGGGACGGCGAGCGTCTCCCCACGGTGAGCGACCTGTGGGGGGCAGCAGACTGGCTGGAGCGAGAGGCCTATGACATGTTCGGCGTGCGTTTCGACAACCACCCCGACTTGCGCAGAATCCTCATGGTGGAGGATTTCGACGGCCACCCCCTGCGCAAGGATTTCCCTACCGAAGGTCTCGGCTTCGGCAAGCCCATCAAGATAGAGCTCGAAGAAGAACAGAGATAAATGGCAGAAGACAGAAGAATCATGACCATCAATATGGGGCCGCAGCACCCGGCAACGCACGGGGTGCTCAGGATAGAGCTCGAGCTCGACGGGGAGATCGTGGTCAGGGCAACGCCGTTCATCGGCTACCTCCACCGGGGAGTCGAAAAGCTTGCAGAGATCAAGACGTATCATCAGGCCCTCACCCTCACTGACAGGCTCGATTACACGAGCGCGCTGTCGAACAACCTCGCATACTGCCTGGCCTGCGAAAACCTCCTGGGCCTGGAAGTGCCCAAGCGG
>CAYZAF010000609.1:0-1594 GCA_964476435.1 uncultured Syntrophaceae bacterium | reverse complement strand
CAGGTTGCCCCGTGCCTCGTCCGCCTTTACAAGGATCTCTTTCGGGCTCATTTCCGCGTGGAGGGGCACAGAGAAAGCCGGCAGGCACCAGAGAAAGGCTAGGCCGAGCACGATTGCGTATGGTCTTTTGATCAGGTAGTTCATCTCTCTCCTCCCTGTCGTTATGTGTGGCCGAGGGCGGCTACCACGTTCTGCTTGGCCGCGTGCCTCGCCGGTATGATCGCCGCGGCTAAAGAAAGCAGGATGAGGCAGATGACGAGGGTCGCCACCGCCTGGGGCACGAGGTCAATGGTGAGCGGCACAGGCGTGGACAGGCCGGGAGGCGTGTATGTCGGCGGAAAGCGTCGAATGACGGCCCACACCGCCACATGGAGCACGGTGCCCATGAGGCTCCCAATGAGCCCCAGGAGGCCCCCTTCCAGGGCGAAGAGGAGCGAGACGCCCCGCTTTTTTAGCCCGAGGGCCCGTAGCGTCCCTATCTCCCTGGTCCGCTCCAGCACGGCCATACCCATGGTGTTCACCGTGCTCATGATCACGATAACGAGAACGATGCAGAAAATGAAGAGGAAGATCATACCGAACATGCCCCTCACCTTCGAATAGAACAGGGACAGCTCGTTCCACGTCTTGATCTGGCATGGGATGCCCGCGTCTGCGAGCTTTTTCGATAGGACGCGACGCATCGCCTCCGTCTTCTGCCAATCATCGAGGAGGACCACGATCTTTTCCGCCATTTTCGTGTCGTAGAGGGACTGGGCAAAATCGAAGGTAAAGCGCAGGTACTTGTCGTTCGTTGCGTCCGACCCGGAATCGTATACGCCTAGCACCTCCATGTCCATGGCGTTCATCTGACCGCTCAAGGTAGAGGCCATGACGACCCCGTCCTTGCCTGGCTTAAGATTCAGGTATCGGGCCAGGTCCTGGGCGACCTCGATCCCATACGTCTTCTTGTCAGACAGGGGCTCTCCGTCGATCGGCCTGAAGGCCTCCCATGTTCCTTTGATGGTCCTGTCATCCTTGGGGATCACGCCCTGGGCTATGAAGATCGTGGAGACGATCCCGTTGGAGATGAGGCCGCTCACCTGGATCTGGGGGGTGGCAAGGATCACGTCATGCTCCGATTCCACGAGCTTCGTTACTTTCACGATCTCCTCTTGAGAGAACATGTAGCGTTCGGGATCGAGCTTTCCTTTTTCGAGCCAGCCGTCCTTGTAGATCGTGAGATGACCCAGTCCTTCGCCCTGGACTGCCGACTGCCTCAGGCCCCAGAAGGTACGGCTCACGTAGCCGTAGAAGAGGGTGATCGCAGCGAAGCCGACGCCTATGGCGAGGAGGGTTACGAGGGAGCGGCGCTTGTTCCGAAGGATGTTCCGTAAGGCGAGCTTTGTCCACTTCTTCATGACCGCGTACCTCCATCGACGATCAACCCGTCCTCGAGGTGCACAAGGCGGCTTACCCGGTCCAGGAGGCGCTGATCGTGGGTAGAAAAGAGAAACGTGATGCCGTCCTTCTCATTCAACTCACGCATGAGGTCGATGATCATGCGCGCTGTCTCTGAATCGAGGTTGGCTGTGGGCTCGTCGGCAATCACCAG
>CAYZAF010000608.1:0-3324 GCA_964476435.1 uncultured Syntrophaceae bacterium | reverse complement strand
GACGATGGAGATATCCTTGATGAGGCGCAGAACATACCGGGGGCAGGCTTCCCTATCAAGGACGGAGAGGCCGATGAGGCCGTCGATATCCCCGACTTCAGCCAGCGAGAAGGAGGGGAGGGTGACGGGGAGGCCGAAAATGGCAGCTGCCTCCCGGCTGATCCCCAGGATGGACTGAAGGTCGCCCCGGTTCGGCGGAACATTGACGTCGAGCACGTGGTCCCTGATCTCCAGTATGGTGTCGAGGGGTGCACCGGTCCGGGCATCGTCGGGAAGTATGAATATGCCGCTGTGGTCCTCGGAGAGGCCCAGCTCCCTCTCTGAGCAGAGCATGCCGAAAGACTCGATGCCCCGGAGCTCCCTTTTTGCTATGGTTGTGTTGTCCGCGAGGCGCGCCCCCGGCACGGCAAGGGGCACTTTCAGACCCTTGGAGATGTTCGGGGCGCCGCAGACGATCGGCAGCGTTTCTTTCCCCGCGTCCACAATGCAGATCGAGAGTTTTTCTGCCGAGGGGTGACTCGAGATGTCGACGATCCTTCCCACGAGCACGCCGGAGAAGAGGGCTTCCGTGCGCTCTATGGCCTCCACCTCGAGACCCCGCATGGTGAGTCTCTCCCCCAATTCTTCCGGGCCGAAAGGCACAGGGGTAAACTCCAGAAGCCATTTGAACGGGACTCTCACTGGCTTAAGCCTCAGAATTGCGACAGAAAACGGATGTCATTATTGTAGAAGTGCTTGATATCGTCGATGCCGAACTTGATCATTGCGATCCTCTCGACCCCCATGCCGAAGGCAAATCCCGTCACCTCCTCGGGGTCATATCCCACGTTCCTGAAGACCTGCGGGTGGACGCTCCCTGACCCGAGGATTTCGAGCCACCCCGTCTTCTTGCACACGCCGCAGCCCGCGCCCCTGCATATGACGCAGCCTATATCGACCTCTGCAGAGGGCTCGGTGAAGGGAAAGTAGCTGGGCCGGAACCGGACTGGCACATTTCCGCCGAACATCTCCCTGACGAATATGGTGAGTATCCCTTTGAGATCGGAGAACCGGACGCCCCTGTCCACCATGAGGCCCTCCACCTGGTGGAACATGGGGGTGTGGGAGATATCCTGATCGTGCCGGTAGACCGAGCCGGGAGCGATCACGCGGATGGGCGGCCTCTCCCGCTCCATGGTCCTGATCTGGACGGGCGACGTCTGGGTTCGAAGCACGACCCCCGGCCCCACGTAGAAGGTATCCTGCATGTCCCGGGCAGGATGGTCCTTGGGCATGTTGAGGGCTTCGAAATTGTAGCGGTCCAGCTCGACATCAGGTCCTTGCGCCACCTTGAAGCCCAGTCCGCAGAAAATCCTCACGATCTCGTCGAGGGCAGTGGTGAGGGGATGCTTTCTGCCGAGGACCGGCTTCTTGCCCGGGAGGGTGACGTCGATCGATGCGTCGCGCTCCCGCTTTCGCCGCTCCTCTTCGGCGAAAGCCGCTTCCATCCGGCCGAGTGAGGCCTCCACCTCGCCTTTGAGGGCGTTGATCTCCTGGCCGGCTGCCTTCTTCTCGTCGGCGCCGAGGGTCCTCAGCTGCTCGTAATACGCAGAGAAGAGGCCCTTCCTGCCGAGGAGGCTCACCCTGGCCCGGATCAGGTCCTCCTCCGTAGTTATCGACGACAGCCCCTGCGCGATCTTTTCTCTGAGCGCCGTGAGATCCAATGGTTCGTCACCTTCGTTGCGGATGAGGGTATCGGTGTATGAGCCCGTTACTTAAGCGACTGCCCCTCTTGCTTTCTCCACGAGGTTTCCGAAACCGGCCGGATCATTCACGGCCATGTCAGCGAGGGACTTTCTGTTGAGCTCGATGTTCGTCAGCTTCAGCCCGTGCATGAACTGGTTGTAAGGGACGCCGTGCATTCTGCACGCTGCGTTTATTCTCGCTATCCAGAGGGACCTGAAGTCGCGCTTCTTCTGTTTTCGTCCTGCGAAGGCATGCCGCATGGCGCGGAAAACAGACTGCTGGGCGACTTTGTAGACGCTACGCCTTGCGCCGACCATGCCCCGTGCGGCCTTCAGTATCTTGTTCCGCCTGGCCCTCGCCTTTGTTCCTCTCTTAGCCCTTGGCATTTCCTCAACTCCTTCCGCTCCTTCATAAATAGGGTAGTAGCTTCTTTATGTTCTTTTCGTTTACCTGGTGCACCACAACGGTCTTGGACAGGTTCCTCTTCCTCTTCGGGGTCTTGGACGAGAGAAGATGGCTGTGGAAGGCTCTCGACCTCTTCACCTTCCCCGTGGCCGTGATCTTCACCCTCTTCGCTACACCCCGGTGGGTCTTCAGCTTAGGCATGCTACCTCCTCATTTCGGCCCGAAAATGATGATGATGTTGCGTCCGTCGAACTTGGGCCTCTGCTCGACCTCGCCTTTGTCCTTCAGGGCGTCGATGACCTTGGTGGCGAGCTGCTCCCCCTTGTCCCTGTGGAGCACCTCGCGACCCCTGAACATAATTGTTACCTTTATCTTGTTCCCCTCATCGAGAAACTCGCGCAGGTGCTTTATCTTGAACTGGAGATCGTGCTCCTCGATCTTCAGCCCCAGCTTCATTTCCTTCACCTGGATTATGGTCTGCTTCTTCCTCGCCTCCTGCGCCCTCTTTGCCGTTTCGTACTTGAACTTGCCGTAGTCCATAATCCTTGCCACCGGCGGCAGGGCCTTGGGCGAGACCTCGACGAGATCGAGCTCCCGCTCCCGGGCAATCCTTATGGCATCGTATGTCGGCATCACACCCAACATCGATCCGTCCTCATCTATCAGCCTTACCTCCCTTGCCCTGATCTTCTCATTGATGTTGGTGACGTCTTTCACGTCCCTGGTCGACGATCCTATAGAACTCACCTCCTATCAGTATTTTCTTCTTTCACCCTCTGAGCAAATTCCGTCGGCGCCTGTCCCTTCGACTCCGATCCGTCCCTGCTCCTCACGGAGATCGTGCGGGTCTCCACTTCCTTCTTTCCTAAAACCACGAGGTAAGGGATCTTTCTCAAGGTCCCTTCCCGTATCTTCAGGCCCAGTTTCTCGTTCCTTGCGTCTATCTCCACCCGGATATCCGCGTTGAGCAGGATGTCCCGCACCTCGGCCGCGTAGGCATCCTGCCCGCCCGTGATGGTAAGAATGAGGACCTGCACTGGCGAAAGCCACACGGGGAACCTGCCTGCATAATGCTCGATGAGCACGCCCATGAACCTCTCAATGGCGCCGAGGATCACGCGGTGGAGCATGACCGGCCTCTTCCGTGCGCCGTCGGAGTCCACGTAGTGGATGTCGAAGCGCTCCGGCATGGCG
>CAYZAF010000607.1:0-7518 GCA_964476435.1 uncultured Syntrophaceae bacterium | reverse complement strand
GAGGAGATCGTGGCGAAGGCGAACTTCGCTTTCGAGATCCGTGAGGCCCTCCTTTCCCGCGCCGGCACCCTCGGGGCCATGCTCGAGATCGTCGAAGGCATCGAGAGAGGCGCGTACGAGAAGGCGAATGAGATGGCCCACACGCTCGGCATAGGGCTCGATGCCTTCCTCGCAGCCCAGGGCACTGCCTTTGCCGAGTGCACGGCCCACGAAGAGCGCCGGCACACACCCCCCCAAGGGCGAGGCATTGACGAGGCGAAAAGATTGCCAAAGGAGGCAGCGCCTTCCAAGAAGCCTTCGTGGCTCAGCCGGGTCCATGGGTTATTCAGGAGGTAGGAGGCACCGGCCTTTAGTTTCATAGCCTTTCGCCGATAACCTAAACATGCAGACTACGAGGACGGGAGCGTCTACTGCGAGGCACTGCCGGGTCAGGGAGGAAGGGCAGCCGAAGAGTCTGCAGGCCCGTGACGCAAGACGTACGATGCGTCGGATGGGGTTGGAGGAATGGTGGAACCGCACCCTGGAGAAAAACTAAGGCTCGGTGAACTCCTCGTCCAGCATGAGGTAATCACCAAACAGCAGCTGGAACAGGCGCTCGTCTTCCAGAAGCGTCAGCTTTTCTACAAGCCTCTCGGCGAGATATGCACCGAGCTCAAATTCATGACCAGAGTCGAGCTTCGCGATTTCCTCGCCAAACACCAGAAGCAGATCCTCATCGGCGACCTCCTCGTGAACATGGGGATCGTGAACGAGAGCCAGATCGCCATGGCGCTCCAGACACAAGCGAAATCAGGCAAGAGATTAGGCCAAATCCTCATAGAGAGGGGATTTGCGACGCCCGCGGCCCTTGCGGATGCCTTGAGCCTGCAGCTCGGGATACCCAAGATCGCTCCGAACATACGTCTCGTGGACGAGGCACTCCTCGAGGGGATGAACGGCTCCTTCTTCTATACAAAGGGAGTCGTGCCGCTCTCCCGGGACGAAAACAGGGGTGTGCTCACGGTCCTCATGGACGACCCCCTCGATTTCGCTACCATCGCCGACCTGGAGAAAATCTACAAGACGAAGGTCGAACCGGCAGTCTCCACCACAGGCGAAACGACGCGCCTCCTCGATTACATTTACGATCCCGAGGCAAGACAGGGATTCGAGGCATTGACGGAGCCTCCGCGTTCAAAGCCAGAAACGCAAGTCGGGGTATCCGGCCTGAGGTTGGCCCAAGGCGAGGCAGATCCGTACCTCCCGAAGATGAGGCGTCCAGCGGAGCAGGCCCCAGCGACACCATCGAACGCGGACGCAACCGACGCGGTCACCCTCCCTAAGCTGCGACTCACAGGAGGGACAGGACGGAGATTCGCACCCGCAGAGGCGACGGGCGAAGCCGTCACAGTAGAGGAGCCCCTGCCTCCTCCGGCGCTGAGGCTTAGACCGCCGGCAGCTCAACAGGCCCCCCCAACGCCGCGCGTGGAGAAGCCGGAGACCGAACTGCCAACGGAAGAGCCGTTGAGGCCACCTACCGAAAAGGATATGGTGATCAACGAGAGTACGCCGCCCCGGAGCATTACCAAGGAGAACACGGTCGGCATCCTCGATTTCATCGTGTCCGCCTCGATCAAGGAGGGGGCGAGCGATATCCATATCGAGCCGCTGGAGAACAGGGTACGGGTCCGTTACCGGATAGACGGCCTCTTGCGCCACAAGACGGACCTGCCCACATCGATAGGCGCCAGCCTGACAAACAGGGTAAAAGCCCTCTGCGGCCTCGACATTGCCGAGAGGAGACGGCACCAGGACGGGCGGATCCAGGCGCGGGTCATGGGCAAGGACGTGGACCTCCGCGTCTCCACGTATGCAGCCATCTGGGGGGAGAACGTGGTCATCCGCATCTTGCACCGGCAGACCGCGCTCGTGGATCTGAACAGGACCGGCATGACCCCTCTCAACCTCGACAAGTACCAGAGGATCCTCAAGTATCCCGCAGGGATTATCCTCGTCACCGGGCCCACGGGAAGCGGCAAGACGACTACCCTTTATGCGTCCCTCCTCTACCTCAACGACATAGAGAGGAAGATCATCACTGTCGAAGACCCGGTCGAATATACCATCGACGGCGTGATTCAGGGGAAGCTCGACCCAAAGCTCCACACAACCTATGAGGATTTCATCAAATCCATGATGCGGCAGGACCCTGATGTAATCATGATCGGTGAGATCAGGGACAAGGCGGGCGCCGGGGCAGCGGTCCAGGCAGCCCTCACGGGACACAAGGTATTCTCCACCTTTCACACCGATGACAGCACGTCAGGCCTTGTCCGGCTCATGAACATGGGCATCGAGACCTTTCTCATCTCCTCGACGGTCGTCGCCATTGTCGCCCAGCGCCTCGTCCGCACCCTATGCCCTGTATGCAAACAGCCCGGGCCGCCCGATCCGTTGACGCTCAAGGCCTTCAGCAGCCTCCAGGTGCGGGATATCGGACAGTTCAATTTCTTCCGCCCCAAGGGGTGCCACCAGTGCAACGGTACGGGGTACAAGGGACGGACATCCGTGCAGGAGCTTTTGGAGATCAACGATCCCATCAGGGAAGCGATCCTCGCGCGAGAACACGTCAGCCGGATAAGGGTGACCGCCCGGGACACCGCTAATCTCATCAGCATGGCCGAAGACGGCTTCTGCAAGGCAACGAAAGGACAGACGACGCTCGAAGAGGTGGAGCGCGTCGTTTACATCAATCCGAGCGATTCCCTCGTGCCCTACGACGCAAAATGGCTCGTGGACCTTTGCGACTCAGCCGAAGGCGATACCCCCGCCAACCCAGCCGAAAGGCCCAAGAATGCCCCAGCGGACAAGGCGAGGCGTTCGACAGTTCGCGCTTAAAACCCTTCCAGCAGATATGGGCTCGCAGCACGGCCGGGCCTTCCCCCGGCCGCACTTGACTTGCCTCGGAAGTTTTGTTATACTAAGTAATACTTTAGCAAATACGAACTTGCTCGCCTTCCGAAGGGCATCCGGGGCGAGGGCCCTTATTTGCTAGGGTGGTGGAACAGGCTGGTAATGTAACGGAAGGAATGGAGCGCTATGCCGCTCAATAAGCTGTCTCTTTAGACCGCACGAGGACACAAGGGAGAGGATATGAGGCGCAACACGGCCGTTGAGGGCATCCGTGTTTTGGCGATTGTCGGGGTGATCTTTGCGCACACAACAGGAATCAGAGGGTCTGTCTCTCCCCTATTGCTTACACGGTTTACCTACCATCTCAGTTCTTTTGGAGTAGTCTTCTTCTTTATTACCGCCGGATACTTTTGGGGCAAAAAAATTCAAGCAGGTAAGCAGCTCGGTCAGGCATACGCGAGCTACGTGTCCCGCATCTTGAACGTCTTTGCTCTGTTCTCCTTGATTTATCTCTGCGTCAGCGGCGAGGGAATATTGGCGTATACGCACCACGGGCTCTTATGCCCGCTGAAGATTTGTTGTTGGAACGTCCAGCATCTGATCGGAGGGCCGGGACCCTTGTGGCACTCTATTCTATCCCTCTTCATGACAGGCACGAAATATCACCTGTGGTTCCTCGTGGCTTCGGTATGGGCAACGAGCATAACTGCGATAATGGTTAAGCTGAGACGGGAGTCCCTGCTCCTTTGGCTCGGGCTGATTCTCTATTTATTCGAAGCCTCTTCTCTCTTCCTTTCCGACACGACCGTCGGTTTCTCCCTTCCTTTTAACCCCAAGCACGGTCCGTTTTTTGGCACTTTTTTCTTTGCCGTCGGCTATCGACTCTCCTCACGCCAAGGCACCTTCAGCCTTAAGCCGGCCATTGCCCTGCTATCGGCGGGATTCGCCATTCTCATAATCGACATGCTCTTTGTGCGGAATCATATAGGCTTCATGGTCGTGCAACCGTTTCTCCAAGTGACGATCGGTCTTGGCGCAACCTTGCTGGCCCTCGCAAGACCGTCTCTCGGAGCCGACTCCGTGCTGGCATCGTCGGGAAAGTATGTTCTCGGGGTTTACCTTGTACATCCTTTTCTCATAGATTCTCTTCAGCCGATAGGCAAAGCCCTTTTCCCCGCCCCTATCCTGGAATTCTGGCTTACGGCTATGGTATTCCTTTGCTCAATCCTTGTCGTGCTGATCATGCAAAGAACCCCGGTGCTAAGATCGTTCGTAGGGAGTCCAGCTGTAAGCATTACACGCTAAAGAGAAATCAGACCGCCTCTCTTCTTCATTCTTCTGCCCTTGATGGAACCTAAGGTCCCTTCCCTTCAGAGGGTCCGAGTACAATTTGCTTGCAAAAAAACCTGAATGATGCAACAAAGTAGATGGACACACCTTTTGCCGGACAGCATGTCAGAGTCTTTTCAATCCTTACAAAATAGGAGGAGCTTCTGATGCGCGGGATGATACCATCGGGAAGGAGAACTTTGCTGTGGCTGGCTCTCGTTATTTTGTGCAGTTTGGCGCCGGTGAATGGGCAGGCCCAGGAGTTGGTCTCCGACTTCAAGGCAGGTCCGCCGACAGGGGTCTATAAGTTCCCGAGCAGTACGCCCAGGGAGTTGTCAGACCTGGTCGAACCAGGCGCGCCCGCCCCGGCGGTGAACATCGTCGGCCATCTGTTCCTTCCGCAGGGCAGCGACAAAGTGCCTGCAATAGTGCTCGTGCACGGCTCAGACGGCATCTCCGAAGCAATGCTCGGTTTCTGGCCGAAGCTGCTGAATGGGCAGAACATTGCGGTATTCTCGATAGACATGTTCGGCCCGCGGGGCGTGAAGAGCACGGCCGCAAACCAGTCCGCGGTGCCCTTCTCGGCCGACGTGGCGGACGCCTTCGCTGCCCTGCGTCTCCTCGCGTCCCACCCGCGCATCGACGCCAAACGCATTGCAATAATGGGTTTCTCCCGCGGCGGCCTCGCGTGCTGGCGCACGGCGGTGGAGCGCATCATTGCGGGGCAGCAGCTGCCTGAAGGCTTGCGCTATGCGGCGCACATCCAGATGTACGCGGCAGGCTGCTCCGGCGTATTCCGGCTCATCGTCAAGCCCGGCGTCTTCTCCAAGATGCCCGAGCTGTGGGTCCACGGCGAATCCGACAACTTTACGCCCATCGGTGCGTGTCGCGACTATGCCCAGCGCATCGCGGAGGCGGGCACGCCCGTCGAGTTCGTGAGCATACCCGGCGCGTATCACAAGTTCGACAGCGACGACCAGAGCCGCCACTCGTACCTCCTTGTGCCGAAGATGGATGAGAACTGTCCCCTGGAATTCGATATCGACACCCTGACAGCCTATGACCACAATACGGGCCTTGCATTGAGCGGCAGTGCCCTCGAGAAGGCGGTCAAAAGCTGTCGAGGCCACGGTGCAAGCATACAGGGCAATACGGCAGCGCGCGACAGGGCTGGGGAGGCAGTCGTGGCCTTCTTGCGCAAGGTATTCGCCCTCTGAGAAGCCTCACCGGGATAGCGATCCCGCCTTCCCTTGAAAGAGGAAGTCTGTTCCCCCTCGCGGGCGTGGTAGAATACGTCAATGGCCAGGATATTCATCGATAGGAGATACTACTCGGGGAGGAAGAAGAAATGGGTGAGCTTTGAAACCAGCCCCTTCCTCGAAAAGACAAAGGGCAACATCTACGGAAGATGTGTGCCCTGCATCACCAGCCTCTACGAACAATTGAAGACAGGGGGAAGGGAGATCGAGCTGGGGCCGGCTTTCCACTGCTGGAAGATCGTTGTGGAGGTCCACAGCATGGAAGCGTGCGTGACGTTCCTCGAGCGCCTCGAGGAATCTGCCTCTATGGACATGGACCTCAAAGGGAGGTTCGGCTCGGGGGACGAGGCCAAGGAGACGAAAGTCCTTGTGTTCAACGCGGAAAGTGACGCCGAGAGGGACGAGCTTTATGGCCTCATTAAGGAGTGCGCAAGCCTCTTTTCCCCGCAACCGCCCGTCTTCTTTCACAGAGCCTGCGCGGATCTCTATCACGGGCTGCTCGGGGATTGGAGAAAATGGAAAAAGACGCAGGCAATAGAGCGCCCTGAGATGGTCAAGCCCATCCTCGCGAGGATCGGGAAGGTCCTCTTCTGGGAGAAAGAGACCTAAATAAGGTCGCCCGCCCCATCAACCAGATGGCCAAGGCCGGTGGTGATCCCCATTGTCGCAGTCGCCTCCTCTCATGCGGGGTTTGTGCGTCATCTTACCCATGTGAGGATTCGTGGCAAAATGTTTTGACAAGGAAAAATATCCAGATGTACAATCGAAAAAAGGGCACAATTCATCCTGTCATGGCTTTTAGTTTTCCAAAAAAGACAGAGGAGGGTTCGACATGCCTATTTTAACGATGCAAGAGAAGATGTCTATCTTGTCACGGGAGGAGAGGGACCGGCGCTGGGACAACGCTCGTCAGGAGATGGAAAAGAGAAAGCTGGATGCCCTCATCGTATGGGGATCTTCCGGCCGCTATCGCCACTTGAACGCGAACCTCAGGTACCTGTGCAACTTCCACGCTGAAGGCTATATGATCCTTCCCCTCAAAGCAGATCCGACTCTCCTCTCGTTCGTCGGTGGGTTCCCCACTCCGTGGGTAGCAGACAACCGGACGGCCCACCCCAATTACTCCAAGGCCATGGTAGAGAGGATAAAAGAGCTGAACCTGGAAAAGGGCACCTTCGGCATGGTCGAACTGTCGGAGTACAACGGCGAAGCTGGATTTCCCTATACCACCTACGTCAATCTCGCCAAAAACCTGCCGGGTGCGACCTTGGTGGACGCCACGGATATAGTGACCGAGGCGCGAATCGTCAAAAGCCCAGCTGAGATAAAGTGCCTCGAACTGGGGTGCGAAGCCGGGGTCAAGGCAATTCAGGCAGTGGTCGATACCGCCAAGCCGGGCATGAAGGACTATGAGGTAAGATCGAAATTCATGGACACCCTATTCCGCGAAGGGTGCGATATCAGCGCCATGATTCTCTTCCACATTGGCAAGGAGATGATCCACGGCAGTTTGAGCGGCATGTTCTGGTCAGCTTCGCCAAAGGTCATCGAGGAAGGCGACCAGATACACACCGAATTCGACGCCAACTTCATGGGATATATCGCGCAATTCAACCAGCCGTTTTCAGTGGGTCAACCGGGCAAGGAGTGGGCTGAGCTTTACCGTATCGCTGCGGAGGCATGCGACGAGGCTCTCAAGATCCTCAGACCGGGAATTACCGTGGGACAATTGCAGGAAGCCTTTGCGCAGCCAGTACAAAAGGCAGGCTACCGGCAACGGACTCCCAACTTCCACGGCCTCGGCCTCGCCATTGAAGAACCTTTCAGCGTCTTTCCCGGGCAGCCCGAGTATAAACCGAAGCTCGACCGCGTCATCCAGGCGAACATGGTCATCGGGTTCGAGCCGCCCGTTATCGGCCAGGACTTCAAGAGGGGCACCACCATCGGCGGACCTATCCTGGTAACGGAGAACGGATGGCGGTTCCTCGCCAAAAATTGGAAGCCTGAAGTCAGAATCATTTCGTAGATCGGGTAAAGA
>CAYZAF010000606.1:0-4905 GCA_964476435.1 uncultured Syntrophaceae bacterium | reverse complement strand
CCGGCGTCCTTGTGGTAAGGCCTGGCGAAGGCATCCGGATATTTCGCCCGCAGCTCGTCCAGGCGCGTCTTCTCGACCTCGACGAGAAAGCCGCTGACCGCCATTCCGGTCGCATTCTTCGATGTAGGGTTGTGGGGCGTGATGGTGTTTATGGCGCCGCCCCGGTCAATCTCCCCCGGAACGATGGGATCGTACCGGGCGCCGTGATCCATGTAGACGGCGCCGGGCATGATGCGCTCGGTAACGTATGCGCCGCCCAGGACTGCGCCCCGCTCGTTGAATACGGTCACCACGTCGCCGTTGGAGATGCCTCTTTTTTCCGCATCCGTCGGGTGGATCCAGAGCGGCTCGTAGTAGTAGCCGTCAGGCCCTTTGACCTTACAGGTCGGTATTTCCCTGAGCCACGTCATATCGTCGTGCTGAGAATGGATTCGCCACCTTGGGTGGTTGGAAACGATCAACAAAGGGTACTTCTTCGCCCTGGGATGAAGGAGGCTTTCCTGGTGACTCTCTCCGAAAGGTATGAAGTGAGGCACAGGAGGCCTTTCCACGTCGCCAGGAAAATGTTCGGCCAGCCTTTGGGAATAGAACTCGAGCTTGCCCGACGGGGTCGTGAGCCGGTTATTCTCAGGGTCATCATGAAAGCCGATGAGGCCGGCAGGGTATTTCTCCCAGTCAGGGTCGGGAGGGGCAACCCAGTATCCTTTTCTTTTCAGCTCCTCAAAGCTTACGTGCCCGGCGACGCCCGAAGTCTCGAAACCGACCTTAATCCATTCTTCTACGGATTTTCCCTCCGTGTACTCTTTCAGGAGGCCCAGCCGCTCGGCTATGAGGCACGTTATCTCATAGCCGCTCTTGGACTCTCCCCTCGGCTCGATGCACTTGCCATCGATGAATATCGTATTGAACTGCCCGCTCATCATCTCGACGCCAATATCTTCCACCTCGAATTTGGTGTTGGAGGGCAGAACCACGTCGGCGAACTGAACATCATTTTCAAGCCACGGACTCTGAGAAAGAATGAACTCTATTTTCGGGCTCTGAAGGGCCCCGATATAGGTGTTTGTGTCGTTCCAGCTCGTGATCCAGGAGGCCGTATCCGCCCAAATCATGTGTACCTCAGAGCACCCCTCCGCCGGATAGGTGGTTTTTATGAACTGGAAATCCGCGGGGTCTCTGGACAGGCCCGATTTTCCATACCAGGAGATAGGGGGCTTCAGGATTGCATCGTGGATAAGGTTCTTCGGGATGATCTGTTTGGGCAGCGGCTCGAGCCTGTCCGGTCCCGACCAACCGCGATCGGCCTCAAAAACGGAAGGGATCAGGGATGAGCGGGGCATGGGATTTCTTTCATGCTGGCCGTAGTGCCCCCATTCCTGCATCTTCACCTGGTTGCAGCCGGGCTTACCGAGGCCCTGCATGCCGAGGAGCAGCACTTCGAGGCGGCCTGGCTCGGTTGCATAGGGTCCCCTGATCATGGGTCCCCCGTTGCTGTGGGCTATGGAGACCCTTTTTGACGCCCACTTTCTCGCGAGGGCCTTGATGATCCTGGCGGGGACACCGGTGATCCCGGCGGCCCATTGAGGAGTCTTCGCCTGGCCGTCTTCTTTGCCGAGGACATACTCTTCGAATTTGTCGAAGCCGACCACATGACTGGCGACGTACTCTTTGTCGTACGTCCCCTCGGTCATCCATACGTAAGCGATAGCGAGGTGCAGGGCCGCGTCGGTGTTTGGTCTGATGGGGATCCATTTGTCGGCGTGGACAGCGGCGCCGTAATTGAGGTCGGGGCAGATATAGATGGATTTTATGCCCAGCTCCGTGAACCAATAGCACATTCTGCTTGCCATCTGGCCGGTGAAACCCCAGGGCGTCGTCTCTGGGTCGGCGCCCCAGAAGAGGAGCCAGTCTGTATTTCTTGCGATATCGAGCATCACGTTTGTGGAGGGCATCTGCTGGCCGAGGTGTTCCATCCCCCACACATGCTTGGCTCCCCACCACCAGCCTTCCCAACTGTCCGTATTCCTGCATTGTAAGGTATAGCCGCCGAGGAGGCGGAGAAGGCGCCGGTGAGTCCCGTGAGGCTGATGGACCGTGGACGTCTCGCTGTGGCCGTCAGACTGCGAGAGGATGGCGTAGGGACCGTATTGTTCTTTCACCCTCTTTATCTCGCTCACGATGAGGTCGAGCGCCTCATCCCATGAGATCCTGACGTAGCCGCTCTTGCCCCTATTCTGTGGGTTCCGCTCGCCATTCGGATTCCAGTCAATCCTCTTGAGGGGGTGCAACACCCTGTTTGGAGAATAGATACGGTTCTTATAGGCGAGGCTGAGGGGAGGGATAAGCGACTTCATGGACGGGCCGATCGATTTACCCCTCGCGTCCATTTTCCACGGCTTGAGCACCTCCTGTCCGTACTCTCTATCATAATGGAGGGGCTTGATCCTTATGAGTCTGCCGTCCTTCACGTCGCACTCTACGGTGTTGCTGTCCATGGCCACGCCGACAAAGCCGAGTCCCTTTACGACGGTCTTTTCTTGATGTTTTTCCGTGGTCTTGTCCGCCATGCGCGTCTCCTTCGTGCTTCAAGTCCTATTCGCCGACCGCCCTTTAGGGGAAAGGGCAATATCGCCAATATTCACATCCTTTTCGGCGCTCACCGATTCAATGCGGTACGGCTCATATCCGTCTTTGTCAATCGAGAGCGAGTAGACGCCCCCCTTCAAACCTTCAAACCAGAAGTCGCCGAACTCGTCCGTGCTTGCCGTCCACTTTTCGTTGCCCTCACGGCTTGCAAGCGCGACAATAGCGCCTTCAACGCACTCGTCCTGAGATGGGTCGTAAACGGCGCCGGCTATGAACGTCTTGGGCAGGCCCCTGTAGTAGACCCTCGGTCTTGTTTTGCGTTCGGGCTCGATGATCTCCGCCCCGTCAATCACTTGTTTCAGCTCTTCTTCTTCGCCGAAGTCGAGGGCGCCCGTGGGGCAGGCGTCTACGCATCTCGGCGCGCTTACCCCCTTGTCGAGGAGGTGAGCGCAGAACGTGCACTTCTGGGCGATGTTTAAGTCTTCATTGAAGTAGACAACGTCATAGGGACAGGCTGCTATGCAGTTTTTATCGCCGTGGCACTGGTCCGGCTTGATAATCACGATACCGTCGTCCCGTTTCTCGATCGCCTTCGACCTGCACGCCGGGATGCAGGGCGCGTCGTCGCAGTGCTGACAAATGTCGTGTCCGTAAGAGACCTTGACCTTTGGAACCGTTCCCCTCACGGTATCCGTGACCTTTATCCAGAAATGGCCGGCAAGGGGCTGCGGCTTTGCATAAGGCGACCAGTCGTTCCCGACGTGCTCGTCCTTGCACGCTATTTGGCAATTGTAACAGCCGTTGCACTTCGACGCGTCTATCACTAGAGCTTTCATTTTGCTCCTCCTATTTCTTGAGGCCCTTCAGCAATCGCCGCGTCCTATTCCTGTGCCGGGAGCATGACTCGATCCTGGCAGTTCTTCTGATAGACACCCAAGAAATGCCGTTCGCGCTATTGTAGTGCTTTTCCAGGAGCGATCATAGCAACGCCTATCCCCTTTGTCAAATGAATAAGATGTGGTTAAGATCAGGTAAAGCCTCGAACTGACTCAATAATCTATTGTTTCCAACATTTCTAACGACACTCTTTGCTTTGCTTGAAGAACAAAACTTGCGCACTGGTAGATGCAGCTGCCCCGCAATTGAGCTGCCGACCCCGTAGATTACCCTTCTTCCGTCCTGGCGAGGAGGATGTTTTTGTTCTTACGTAGTCTCTTATGTTACCGTTTAAGGTATCAGGAGGAGACATGGCCGGAGTGCGCTTCAGCGATGTCGAAGACGCCTTTCTTTTCGTCGGCTCTGCACCCTACGGAACCCATTCCGCCTACCTCAACGTGGAGACCGGCCAGATCCATTATCAGTCTGAGATGGGCGATTTCGACGAAACCGGGGACGAGGAGATGGACTGGGATCATGTGATCGAGATCCCCCACAAGAACGACCTCGATCTCGGCCAGCACCTCGTCTTCGACTTCGTGGAGGCCAACCTGCCTGACGAGTACCACCATGTGCGCGATATCTTCAGAAGGAGGGGCGCTTACGGCCGTTTCAAGGAGCTCCTCGACGCAAAGGATCTTCTCGATACATGGTACCGCTTCGAGCATGAGCGAGAGCAGGAGGCCCTCCGATCCTGGTGCGAGGAAAACGAAATCCCCCTGCAAGGCTAGGTGCGGGCCGGAGGGAAAAGATCGAACGAACGGATTGCGTCCGCCCCTCTCGGCCACGGTCCATGCGTTCCAGCACGGGAGACTTCGCAGACAACATTCTTGCATCCTTGACGACGGCGAGGGGAGAGGTTCCTGTGAGCCGTTACGCACTTGCACTTGAAACCTTCACCTTTTCTGGCAACGAGCGGGGGCACTATTTCAGGAAAAACCTGCGAGTACTAGATAGTGCACCACATCGCTCGGGGAGCGACGCTATCGGGAGAGTGCTTCCTTGGCCCGGGGCACGGTGTCCTTGGGGCTGATCTTGTACGAGGCTTCCATGATGAGGCCCTTCTCGTCGATGAGAAAGGATGAACGGACGATACCGACGGACCTTTTCCCATACTTCTTCTTTTCCTGCCACACGCCGTAGTTATCTGCAGTCTCATGGTGCTGGTCGGACAGAAGGGGAAAGCCGAGGCCGTACGTCTCGTCGAACTTCTTCTGCGTTGCAGGAGTGTCGGTGCTGATCCCGACGACGGAAGTATTCAATGCCGCAAAATCTTCCCTAGCATCCCTGATGCTGAGAGATTGCGTCGTTCAGCCGGAGGTGAGAGCCTTTGGATAGAAGTAGAGAAGGAGTTTCCGGCCTTTGAAGTCGGAGAGTCTTACC
>CAYZAF010000605.1:0-3095 GCA_964476435.1 uncultured Syntrophaceae bacterium | reverse complement strand
CTGATCGTCACGAAGGGGGGCCTGGAGCGCGTCACGCGGACGCCGATAGATTTGGTAGAACTCTAATTCCAATTCTAAATCATGACGATATCGAGGCGCCGAGGAAGGAGCGACGAAGGTGTACAGTTGCAGTACATCGAGGAGCGAACTGACGAAGGCAACAAAGATAGCGCCGAGTTAGAATTGGAATAAGGTCGCTTGAGGTGTCAGGCAAGGCTGGATCAGACCCTGAGCCGTATTCCACCTTTCCTTTGCGGCTCCGCTGTAGCTGCAATTCTACAAGAAAATCGACTTTTCATGATATCCAAGGCGGCTTTTCCCACGCGATAATATGACGTCCTTATCCAAGAATGCATACCCATAAAAGGGGGCAGAGTCGTATTGATAAACTCCTGACAAAACCGGAGGAAACTTGAGGAGAGAGAGATGGTAATAGGGGTGCCGAAAGAGATCAAAACGCTCGAAAACAGGGTAGCCATCACGCCTGCAGGCGTGGAGACCCTCACTCACGCGGGTCATACGATCCTGGTAGAGAAAGGGGCGGGATGCGGCAGCGGGATAGCTGATGAGGCCTTCGCAGAGGCCGGCGCAGAGATCATTGACAACAGCGCAGAAGTATTCCAAAACGCTGAGATGGTCATGAAGGTAAAGGAACCATTGCCGCCCGAATACGCTTTGTTTCACGAAGGGCAGATTGTCTTCACCTATTTTCATCTTGCGCCTGCGCCCGAGCTCACGAAAGCCATGCTGGAAGCCAAGATCGTAGGAATCGCCTATGAGACGATCCAGCTTGAAGATGGATCCCTTCCCCTCCTCGTTCCAATGAGCGAGGTAGCAGGACGAATGTCAATCCAGGTGGGAGAGTACTCCCTCCAGAAGGAGCGGGGTGGAAGAGGTGTCCTTCTTGGCGGTGTCCCCGGCGTGGACCCTGCCAACGTGGTCATTCTTGGTGGAGGCGTGGTTGGAACCAATGCGGCTAAGATGGCAGTGGGCACCGGTGCAGCCGTGTGGATAATCGACCTTGATCTCGAAAGATTGCGCTACCTTGATGACATCTTCTCGGGCCGCGTCAAGACAGTGATCTCAAACCGCCATAACATCAAAAGACTCTTAGCCGACGCCGACCTTGTGATCGGCGGCGTTCTCGTAGCCGGAGCGAGAGCGCCCAAGCTGATCACGAGAGACATGCTCTCCCTCATGAAGGATGGTGCGGTCATTGTCGATGTCGCCGTGGACCAGGGTGGATGCGCAGAGACGACCCACCCCACCTTTCACGATAACCCCACGTATGTTGTCGATGGCGTGGTCCACTACTGCGTGGCCAACATGCCCGGCGCTGTGGCCAGAACATCCACGTTTGCTTTGACGAATGCGACGTTGCCTTACGCGCTCAAGATAGCCAATCTTGGGTATGAAGTCGCCCTGAAGAGTGACCCGGCCCTGATGAAAGGTCTCAATACTTATTTTGGGAACCTCGTCTGCCGGCCGGTCGCAGAGGCTCAAGGCGTGGAGTGCCAAGCAGTCGGCTTCTAGGCCCTTCGGAAGAGGGAGCTACTTGACTTTCCTGGGTTTATTGAGTTATTCGGTTTGGATGGATGGAGACGATGCCATAAAAGCAACCAAGCCCGAGAAGCTCGATAATCCCAATGAACAAATATCGGGAGGAAGCGATGATCAGTGAAGCTGAACTCATGGAATTGAACTTCCCCAACGCGCCGAAGGTCGGCACCCCGTTCCCCGGCCCCCGGACAAAGGCAATCTGGGATCAGTCGCGGAAGTACGAAACCCCTACCAGGGTCGGCGGAAGCTATCTCCAATTCGTGTGGGACGAGGCGTACGGTGCCACAATCAAAGACCCTGACGGCAACCTCTTCATCGATATGACCGGTGGGCTCGGCGTGAGCAACGTGGGCCATAATCACCCCCGGGTAGTTGAAACAGTGCTGAAACAGGCGCCAAAACTGATGCACACTCTCGATATGGTCAATCCGCCAAGGTCAGAGCTTGCAAAAAGGATAAGTCAGATCATGCCTGCCGGGCTCACGAACAATTGTTTCACCGCCTTTGAGACAAGCGGAAGCGGGGCAGTGGAAACGGCGGTAAAATACGCGAAGATGATTACCGGGAGAAAGGAGCTCATCGCCTTTCACGGCGCATACCACGGCGTGTACGGCCATTCCCTCGGCCTCACCGTGTCGTCTCACTACCGGATGGGATACGAGCCCTTTGTGCCCAATATCCTTCACCTGCCTTACGGTTATTGCTTCCGCTGTTTTGCCGATCTCACCTATCCGGAATGCGGCGGGGCCTGCGGAAAGTACGTCGACTATGTGCTCAATACCCCATACACGGGCGTCACGCAGCCCGCGTGCGTCATCGTCGAACCGATCCAGGGTGAAGGGGGCTATGTGGATCCCCCCGCGGAGTTCTTTCTTCACCTTGCCGCTGCCTGCAGGAAAGCAGGGGCCCTTCTCATTGTCGATGAGATTCAGTCAGGTTTCGGCCGGTCGGGCAAGTTGTGGGCTATCGAGCACTACGGTGTAGAGCCTGACATACTGGTGTGGGGTAAGGGCGTCGGCGGAGAGCTGCCCCTCACCGGGGTATCGGTCAAGGCCGAGTATCTGTCAAAGCTGGAAGTTGGGTCGGTTCCCGCCACATTTCCCGGGAACGCCCTTGCCTGTGCCGTGGCGCTCACCAACATCGATCTCATGACTGATGAGAATCTCGAGCTGATGAAGAGGGCGGAAAAGGTAGGGAGCGAGATGAAGGCTCTCTTCCGGGAGGCCATGCAAACGAGTCCGGTGATCGGCGACGTACGCGGAAGGGGATTCATGCTCTCCGTCGAGATCGTGAAGAACAGGGAGACCAGGGAACCTGCGGATGGCGAGAAGGTCTTCGGTCTCATGACCGAGATGATCGGCAAAGGCATCCTCAACTTCATCTGCGGCCGGTACGGCAACACTTTCAGGTTCATGCCGCCCCTGACAACGCCCAGGTCCTATTTTCAGAAGACCGCAGAAATCTTTCTCGCCCTGCTCAAGGAGAGAGAAAAGGAGCTGATGACGTAACGTAAGCATGGCTGCAGATTACATACC
>CAYZAF010000604.1:0-5626 GCA_964476435.1 uncultured Syntrophaceae bacterium | reverse complement strand
CTGAACAAGATCACGAGCATATCCATTGAGGATTGCGCGAGGATCATAGAGAATGCGAAGGCCGTAGCAGCAAAGGCGGAAGAGCTCGAATCGGCTCAGAAGGCAGAAGAGGCACAAGGAGCTGAAAGCGTGTCCCTGTCGGAAGCGCCTTAAGACCTGAAGGGCCTGACTCTGAAGGAAGAGGTATCAGGTAAGAATGGCTTGCGGGGGCGAGAAAGCCCTATGGCGAGGCTCGAGGAAAAACCCTAGTTTACTCAACCGACCTAAAGGTGCGGTGCAAGGGGTAGGCGCAAGGGAGGAGTAGGAAATGGCAAAGATCAAGATCACAACCCTTACCGATAAGATGAAGGACGAGGAGATCTTATCGAAGCTCAAGAGCATTGGGGTTAAGATAAAGGACAAGGAGAAAGAAAAGGAAGAGCAGGGCCTTCCTCAAACGCAGGAAAGGGCAGGCAGTTCGGGAGAGACCATCGTGGAGAAGAGGGTGGCCTCCACTGTCATCAGGAGGAGGGTTCAGGCCCCTCCTGCCGCAGAGGTAAAGAAGCCCATCGTCGAAGCTGAGCCTGCCCCTCCTCCCCTTGAGGAAGCTGCCCCGCGGCCGAAGAAGGAGGCGGCGAAAAAGGCGGCCGAAGAGCCGATCGTCGAATTCGTCAAGAAAGAAAAGGAGCCGCGGAAGGCGCGCGTGCAACCTCCGAAGGTGGAGGCTGTCGAACCCGGGCCCGTAAAAGAGCCTATTGAGGCAGAGGTGCCGCAGCAACCAAGCCAACCGGTCGAAGAGATGGCAAAGTCCGATGTCGAGACGATCGGTGAGGAGAAGAAGCAGGAGATCACAAGGGCCCTCGAAGAGGTATACAAACAAGACCTCGAGAAAGAGCTGGTCCTCGTCGAGGACCAGGAGACCGAAGAAGAGAGGAAAAAGAAGAAGGCTGAGAGGCTTCTCAAGAAAATAGAGGAAGAAGAGATCGAGGAGGCAAAGACCAAGGGGAAAGGGGCTGTCC
Source organism: uncultured Syntrophaceae bacterium (assembly GCA_964476435.1). Taxonomy (GTDB): domain Bacteria; phylum Desulfobacterota; class Syntrophorhabdia; order Syntrophorhabdales; family WCHB1-27; genus CAVVNC01. The sequence goes on along the minus strand of CAYZAF010000604.1, from coordinate 4,628 downwards.
TCAAGAGAAAGGTCATCATAAAGGAAGAGGACCTTTACGCAGCGCGGCGACAGCGCGGCAAGATGATCCCCTTCAGGAAAGAGAGGAGAGAGAGGAGAGAAGAGAAGGGCGAGGAAGAGAAGAGGCTGGAGGCCAAGCCCGCCAGAAAGGTCGTAAAGATCTCGGACCAGGTGCAGGTGGGTGAGCTCGCCAAAAGGCTCAGTATCAAGGCTTCTGACGTCATAGCAAAGCTCCTCCGCCTCGGTATCATGACGACCGTCAACCAGGCGATAGACTACGACACGGCGTACCTGGTGTCCGGGGAATTCGGCTACGATGTGGAGAAGATCGTGTCGGTGGAAGAGGAGTTCATGACGAGGGAGGGCGAGCAGAAGCAGCAGGCCCCCGAGGACCTGAAGAGCCGCTCGCCGGTCGTGACCATCATGGGTCACGTGGACCACGGCAAAACCCTCCTCCTCGATACAATCAGGAACACGAATGTGGCTGAACGGGAGGCAGGGGGGATCACCCAGCACATCGGTGCATATATCGCCAATGTCGACGGCAAGCAGATCACCTTCGTCGACACGCCGGGCCACGAAGCCTTCACGGCCATGCGGGCCCGCGGCGCGCTGGTCACGGATATCGTCATTCTCGTCGTAGCTGCCGACGATGGGGTGATGCCTCAGACGCGGGAGGCCATAGACCACGCAAAGGCGGCGAATGTCCCCATCATCGTGGCAGTCAACAAGATCGACAAGACGAACGCAAATCCCGACAAGGTGATGAAAGAGCTGACCGAGCTGGGTCTCCAGCCGGAAGAATGGGGCGGAACGACCCTGACGGCAAGGATATCGGCAAAGAAGAAGACCGGCATCAAAGAGCTCCTCGAGCTGATCCTGCTTCAGGCGGAGCTCCTCGAGCTGAAGGCGAATCCGGACAAGCTCGCGAAGGGCATCATCATCGAGTCGGGCCTCGACAAGGGTCACGGTCCCTTCGGTACCCTCATCATCCAGGAAGGGACCCTGAAGATACAGGATCCCTTTGTGGCAGGTGCAACATTCGGCAGAGTCAGGGCCCTGGTCGACGACAAGGGCAAGAGGATCCAGACGGCGCCCCCCTCGACGCCCGTGATGGTGGTAGGTTTCTCGGACGTGCCTCAGGCGGGGGATCTCTTCGTGGCCACGACCGAGGAGAGGTATGCCCGCGAGGTCTCCCGGTTCAGACAGGAGAAAATAAAGGAAAAGGAACAGATCAAGACTTCCCGGATCACCCTTGACGAGCTGTATTCACGGATGGGGGAGACGGCGAAACTCACCCTCAACGTGATCTTGAAGGGCGACGCCCGGGGAACCCTCGACGCGATCAGCGACGCGCTCAAACGGCTCTCCACCGAGGCAGTCGAGATACAGATCATCCACAGCGGCGTGGGGGCTATCACGGAGACGGACGTGAACCTCGCCATGGCTTCGGGCGCTGTCATCATCGGCTTCAACGTGAAACCCATGGCAAAGACTCAGAGCCTCGCCGACCAGGAGAAGGTGGACATAAGGACGTATTCGATCATCTACGACATGATCGATGATGTCAAGAAGGCCATGGAGGGTCTGCTTGCGCCGAAGATCGTGGAGGTAAAGATAGGATCGGCGGAGGTGAGGAAGATATTCACCATATCGAAGATCGGCACGATAGCCGGCTGCTACGTCACCGAGGGGAAGGTCACGAGAACCTCCACTGCCAAGGTGATCAGGAACGGCGAGGTCCTCTTCAGCGGAAAGCTCGCGTCCCTCAAGCGGTTCAAGGACGACATGAAAGAGGTCACCGCAGGGTACGAGTGCGGCATCTCTTTTGAGAACTTCAATGACATGCAGGAAGGCGATACCATGGAGTTCTATACGGAAGAAGAGGAGAAGCAGACGCTCTAGTGGTGCATGGTAATCGGGATTTCGCGAATAGAGATATTTTTGCCGGAAAACCACTCGCTGAAAGAAAAACGGCACGCCATGACGAGGATAGTGGAGAGGACGAAAGGCAAGTTCAATATATCGATCATGGAGATAGATCAGACAAATCTCTGGCAGAAAGCAACCGTGGGCTTCGCGGTAGTAGGCGTCAGGCAGGACCACGTGAGCTCGACCATCGAGAACGTCTCCCGCTATATCGAATCCATGTATATCGGAAAGGTAATCGGGTCCAAGACGGAGATCATGGTGATAGGAGATGAGGTATAGACGCTTTCGCATGCAGGACGCCCTTCGCGAGGAGATCTCCGCCATCATACAAAAGGAGATCAAAGACCCGGGCATTGGCTTCATCACCATACTCGACGTAAAGATGACGGAGGACCTAAAGTACGCGAAGGTCCTCTATTCGGTATACGGAAGCGAGGAGGAGCGCCAGAAGACCGTCGAGGCCCTCAGGCGCGCAAAGGGTTACATTAAACATGTGCTCGGAACGAGGATCAAGATGAGGTATATGCCGGAGATCACGTTCGTCCTCGACACGGGCCAGGAAAAGCTCGATAAAATAGACGAGATCCTGAAGCAGGTGAAGGCCGAGAAGGTAGAGCATGTTCCAGAAAGTTAGGGACGCCGTAGACAGGGGCCGGAGAATCCTCGTTGCTACCCACGTGGATCCCGACGGGGATGCGCTGGGCTCTGCCTTTGCTCTCGCCCTGGCCCTGGGAGGGAAGGGGAAGGAAGTGGCCGTCTACCTGAAGGAGACAATCCCATACCGGTACGCTTTCTTGCCGAGGCCGCCCGTCATACTCGATAAGCTTCCCCAGGAGGGGTACGACGTGGTCATCGTGGTCGATTGCGGCGACCTTCACCGGGTGGGGGAGGGTTTTGAGGCCCTGAAGAGAGCCGGGTACCTCATCAACATAGACCACCACGAGACGAATGAGGCCTTCGGGAACCTCAATATAGTGGACGAGAGGGCTTCATCGACCGCCGAGATACTCTACCTGATCCTGAAGGCCTTGGGCCTTCCCATCGACCTTCCCATAGCCAAGAACCTCTATACGGCAATACTGACGGACACGGGCTCCTTCCGTTACCAGAGCACGACGAAAATGGCCTTCTCCATATGTGAGGAGATGGTGGCCTCGGGCGTGCAGCCAGTGGATATCGCGGAAGAGGTGTACGAGAGCCACCCAAAGGAGCGGTTCTTTCTCCTCTGCCTCGTACTCGGGACCCTCGAAATGTTCCAGGAGGACAGGATCGCCGTGGTCCGGGTGACCCAGGACATGTTCTCGAGAACGGGCACGAACCGGGAGTACACCGAAGGCTTCGTCGAATACATAAGGGAGATCCGCGGCGTACAGGTGGCCTGCCTCCTCAGGGAGATAGGCAACGGCCGCTTCAAGGTGAGCATGAGATCCAAAAACGGCGTGGACGTGGCCGCGGTCGCCCGCGCGTTCGGCGGCGGAGGCCACGAAAGGGCGGCAGGATGCACGGTCGCCGGGGATGCCCACGCCGTGAGAGACAAAATCGTAGGGGCGTTTTCTCTATGATGGACGGTTTCCTCGTGATGGACAAGAGCCCTGGTATGACGTCCTATGACGTCATAAGGAGGCTGAAAAGGCTGCACCCTTTCAAAAAGATCGGCTACATCGGTACCCTCGACAGGAATGCAACGGGCATACTCCCCGTGGCCTTGAACGAGGGGGTCAAACTGATCCCCTTTCTCGAGAACGGGGAAAAGAGGTACGTGGCGAGGTTCGTGCTCGGCATCACCACAGACACCCTGGACATGGAGGGGACGCGCCTTACGGAAAAGGAGCCTCCCGTCTTCGATATTGCTACGCTGGCAGGGGCCCTTTCCCGGTTCAGAGGCAGGATCGTGCAGAAGGTGCCCGTCTATTCATCGAAGAAGATAGAGGGGAGACCGGCCTACAAGTGGGTACGCCAGGGGAAGACTATCGATCCGCCGAGCAAGGAGGTGGAGGTTTACGATATGAGCTTTCTCGCCTACGCCCACCCTTTTGTAGACGTGGAGGTGCGTTGCTCCAAGGGAACCTACATCCGGGTCATCGCCCATGATTTCGGCGCCTTCCTTGGCTGCGGCGCCGCCCTCCATACGCTCAAGCGGACCCAACACGGGGAGTTCACTCTGGGGGGAAGGAGCGTCTCCATCGACCAATTGTGCACGAAGCAGGATCTGCTTGACGCCTTGATTCCCTTGCCGGAAGTGCTGCAGACCACGCGCGGTCTGACCATCGAACCAGTCCTCGAGAAATTTTTGAAGAACGGCATGCCTCTGCCCCTTGTGGGCGGATCCCGCGATTGGAAAGACGGCGAGCTTGCCAAGCTCTTGAGCAAGAGCGGGGACCTCCTCGGCATAGGTGCAGTGGATACTGGCTCGTTGACCATCAAGATGAAGAGATTGATCAATAGTTAAGGAGGCGGACACATGGCACTCGATTCGTCGCAAAAACAGACCATCATAGAGGCGTTCAAGGTTCACGAAAAGGACACCGGGTCCCCGGAGGTCCAGATAGCCCTCTTGACCGAACGCATCAGGATGCTCACCGAGCATTTCAAGAAGTTCGCCAAGGACCACAATTCCCGGCGGGGTCTTCTCGTGCTCGTAGGAACGAGGAGAAGGCTCCTCAACTACCTCAAGGAGACGAACGTCGAGAGGTATCG
>CAYZAF010000603.1:0-11471 GCA_964476435.1 uncultured Syntrophaceae bacterium | reverse complement strand
AGGGGGTCTCTCCCTCGGCCGGGAGCGCGTAAGCGCAATAGATTGTGCTTCATTCCTCTCCGGGAAGCTCCTCGCCCTCCAGGCGGGGAGTTTCACCAAAACGTCGCGAGCGTTCCGACCAGGGGAAGGCTCACGCACCCGCGGGTGAGGGGCATTCTTTTTCCACGGGTCGCAGTGCACGAGTCGCCAACGGGTGACACGCCCTTTATCGAATGATATGTGAGTTAAGGAAGAGAACCTTAGGGGAATTGTCTTACCCGTCCGTGGAAGGCTACTCCTTCTCGATTCGCATCGCCTAAAGGGGCTGGGGTACCCGTCAACGGAAGACGAGCGTGTTGGTACCAATAGGTAAGCCTCCGCACCTCCTCTGGTGCGGGGCTTCTCCACGATCCACGCGACTGATTCCGAGGCAAAGAGCTTACGGTAGGGCGCTCTTGTTTGCGGAGCATCACATGGGGCAACGAGAGGGCAGGAACCCGCGGCCACCGCACTTACGGGGCCGCGGGTGGTTACGCAATCGAGCGTGAGCGAGTCTTTCGTCTAGACGGGTCAGCACCGGAAGCGCCTTAGCGAATCGGAAGGAATAGCCTTCGAAAGCGGACGGTGGTGTTGTCCTTCCCTCTAGTCCTTGTTTCAATCCGCCAAGTCTTCCTGATCAGAAAGGGGCAACCGCGAAGGGAAGAGGTGGCCGGTACGGAGAGCACCTCGCGAATCGGAGGGAATAGCCTTCGAAAACGGACGGCTTCCCGGCCTCTCCGAAGTTTTCGAAGGGCAGTGCAGCCGCACACCGTCAACGGCGTTTTGAGGCGCTGACGAGCCTCTCGCAGAGGGCGTCCTCGAGGGACCGCACTTCCGATGCTGAGCCAATGCTGTTGTTGCTCATAATCGAAAAGGCGGCGAGGCCCCCTTCCCCGTCCTTGAAATAGCCGCTCAGGGCCACCATGTGCGTGAGGGTTCCGGTCTTGGCCCTCACGTTATTCTCCGCAGGCGTGTTCCTCATTCGCTTCATGAGCGTGCCGTTAACGCCCGCTGTGGGCAGGGACCGGTAGTAATACGCGAAGTAGGGATGGTGCGACATGTAGTCGAGCACCTGCACCACCTGGGACGGACTTATCAGGTTGAGGCGCGAGAGGCCCGATCCATCGTATATGGCAAGAGATTCCTTCGTAATCCCCATGGCCGCGAGGGAATCCGTCATTACCTGCGTCGCCTTTTCCGTGGTTCCCCGCCCTCCGTAGACAGCGCCCAGGGTGCGGAAAAGGAGCTCCGCGTACAGATTCTGGCTGCTCTTGTTCACGTGTTCGATGATCTCGCTCAAGGGCTCCGATTGGCGCGTGGCAATCACCTTCATCGCCCCGTAATCGGGCGGCCGCTTGCCTGACCGGCCCAGGTCCACGGCTTTGCCCCGCACCCTGATACCCCTTCGCTCCAGCACCTCTTTCAGCACCGTGACCGCATAGAGCGTCGGGCTGGCGACGCTGAATCGAAGGCGACGGGGCTCGGAAGAGAGGTCTATGCTGCCCGACAGGAGGATTCTACCCGACCCGAGGACGCGTCGGGCCTCAAGCTCCGATTCCTCGCCCCTGGACGCGGTCTGGACCCTGTTCGTCATTTCGATGTAGGCCGTTTCCGGGGTGATGGTGATGCGGGCCGGATCGCCTGCCTTTTTCCCGGGCGCCACGATCGCCTCGAAGCAGTTGTCGTTAAAGGAGACGGCGCTGATGCGCGCGGAAAACGCAATGAGTTCGTCGTCCCAAGCCCAACCGGGACCGAGGTCCCGGTCGTCGAAGAGAGTATCATCGCCGACCACATCTCCGCGGATCTCGCGAACGCCTTGTGCTTTAAGCGCATCCGCCCACGCCTCGAATACGGCAACCGCCCTTCCCTGAAATGTCGAGGAGATCGTCGGATCTCCGCTTCCCCTCAGGAAAACGTCTCCTTTCAGAACGCCACGCTCCCTCTGGCCTGTCCCATAAAGGCTGGTAGTATACCTGAAATCAGGCCCCAAGCGGGTGAGGGCAACGGCCGTAGTGAGGAGTTTCATGTTGGAGGCGGGGACAAAGAGCTTTTCCTCGTTCCGGCTGGCCAGGCACTCTCCAGTGCTCAATGACCGGGCAAGAACGCCCCAGAACGCAGACCCGACTGACGGCCCGTCGATAATGTCGCCTATCTCGACAGTCTGGGTGCGCTCCTGGCCGGCTCCATTGTCTGGCCCTTCCTGATGATTGGCCACGGGCGGAGGAGCCGGCACTCTCTGCACCTGCGCCGGACCTATGGGTGCTGCCTCCGCTACTGGCGAGGAAGGGGCACAAGCTATCTCGGGAGAGACTGTGGTCTGTGCACACGAGAGACAGACAAGCGACGCAGCGAGAAGCCACGAAAAAGGAGAGGCGAAACTCACGGCCTAGGTCCTGAAGTCGAGGAGAACTTTCACTACCTCTTTCTCCGATGCCTTTTCGAAAGCCTTGAGCGCCTCGCGGAAAGGATAGACGGCAGACACGAGGGATCTGACATCGATTCGATTGCTCTCGAGCGCCTCGAGGGCTGGAGGGAATGGTCCGCACCTCGACCCCACGACAGTGACCTCGCTGATAACTGCCGGGGTTAGATCGATACCCTTCCCTTCAGCGACAGTGCTCTTCACCACAATGACTCCTCGCGGCTTCACCATGTCGAGAGCCAGCGCTATCCCGTGAGCCGAGCCGGTTGCCTCGACGACTACATCATAGGCTTTCTTCTTTGGCAGCTCCTCGGCTCTCTTCGTCTTTATTCTCTGCTGCCTCGCGAGGGCCAGCTTCGCCTCGTGCCTTCCTGCGAGCGTGACATCCGTGCCCCATTGGGCCAAAACGAAGGAGGCCAAAAGACCGAGCTTCCCGTCGCCGAGGACCAGCACCCTATCGGTCGGCCTCACGTGCACCTGCTCCACGATCTCGAACGCTGCCGCCAGAGGCTCCGTAAAGACTGCCTGTTCATCGGCAACACCTTTCGGAACCTCCCAGAGGTTCTTTAGAGGCAGGGTCAGATATTCGGCAAAGGCCCCGTCTTTGTCGCTGATGCCGAGAGTGGCCCTTTCCGGACAGTGTTTCTCGTTGTCCCGCAAACAATAGTCACAGACCCCGCATCCCAGGTTGATCTCGCCCACAACCCTCTTTCCCACAAGGTTGGAGTACCCGCCGGTCACCTTCTCTACCACGCCCACAAACTCATGGCCTGGCACGCCATTGAACCCCTTGTAGCCTTTCATGATCTCCATGTCCGTGCCGCAGATGCCTGCCATGAGAACGCGGATCAACGCTTCGTTTTCGTCAGGCTGAGGTTGCCGATAGGTGTCGAGAAGATGGAGCACGACGCTGTCAAAGAAAAGGGCTCTCATTTCATCCACTAAATTAGCATACGGACATAGGGGGAGCAACAAAAAAGCCTTGCCCAGGGACGGTGCGCGCCCCTTGCCTTTCGGGGGCCAGAGGAAGGGTGCTCACCCGGTCTAGAGGCCTGTGGAGACAACATCTCTGGAGGGCTTACGAGCGAAAGATGAGGAGATAGCAAGAGTCGCTGACGAGCTTTTCGAAAGAGACGGAAAACGCGGCACGGAAAGAATAGAGAAGACCGGCTCGAGGCTCACTCTATCAAGCCCATGCACTGCAGCTCCTCCAGGAGCTTCTGCTTCTCGATCGGCTTCACGAGGTACGATCCTGCCCCTTCCCCGTAAAAGGCCTTGACGATGTTCTTCGGGTCGTCCAAGGCGGTAGTCATGATGACCTTTGCCGACTTTTGTGCGGGAACGTCCCGCCCTTTCTCTATGTCCCTCATCTTCGCGAGGGCTTCGTGGCCATCCATTTTCGGCATCATGATGTCCATGCAGATGAGGTCGTAGGGTGCGCCCCGCTCCGAGGCGGACCTGAAGGCCTCAACGGCCTCCTCTCCGTCTTGTGCCAAATCGCAAGCTCCATAGCGGGAGAGGATGGCCTGCAACAACCTGCGGCTCGTCGATTCGTCTTCCACTATGAGTGTCTTCATGCTGCCTCCTTCGAAATCGTGTGCAACGAGCTAAGAGGAGCATCGGAGCATCTTTCGGAACGTCAGTCCTTGCCCATGCTTTTAGTCTCTTTTGGCCCTTGCGCTTTCGATCAGATTCAAAGACCTCCCGTAAACGGAATTCATTGATGCCCCCTGCCTTGCTGTGCCCGTCTTCTTCAGGGCCTTCGACAACGACGGTGCAGCTGCTATGAGTATTTTCGCCGTCTGCCGGTCTGAACTTTAACCGGATTGAAGGCCCTCTCACGGCAGAAGGGTAGATACTATTGATATTGCTTGATTTTCGTCAGGAGGGTCTTGTAGTCCACCTCGAGGAGGGACGCAGCCCTCGACTTGTTGCCGTTCGTTATTTCGAGGGCGCGCTTTATGGCTCGCCTCTCCGCGTCCCTCGTTGCCATAGCAGCCATTTCCTTGAGAGGAAGCAATGGGGACACCTCATTATCTTCCCCTCTGTCCTCAATGAGAAGTTCGAGGTGCTCCGCCTTGACGACGCCATCACCGGAAAGGAGGGCGGCCCTTCTGACGACGTTCTTGAGCTCTCTCACGTTGCCCGGCCAAGGGTATCGCATGAGGATGTCGAGGACCTCCTTGTCCAACTCGCGCATCTGCTTGTTCAGCTCTGCAGAAGCTCGCACGAGGAACTTGACCGCAAGGAACGGTATGTCCTCGACCCTTTCCCTCAGGGGCGGCAGGGTGATGGTGAACTCACTGAGGCGAAAGAACAAGTCTTCCCGGAACTTCCTTTCCCTCACGAGCTTCTTGAGATCATGGTTCGTGGCGACAATGAGGCGGACATCAATATCCCTGGGTTTCGTGCTACCCAGGGCATAGACCTTTTTCTCCTCCACCGCCCGCAGGAGCTTCCCCTGAATGCTCAGGGGAATGTTCTCCAACTCGTCGATGAAGATGGTGCCGCCATCCGCATGCTCGAAGAACCCCGGCTTCTTCTTGTCCGCGCCGGTGAAGGCGCCTTTTTCATGCCCGAACAGCTCGCTTTCGATGAGAGTCTCCGGTATGACCCCCACGTCCACAACCTGAAAAGACTGCTCTGCCCTTCGACTCAAGTTGTGAATCGCCTCTGCAGCGACAGATTTCCCCGTACCTGTCTCACCCTGGATGACGACCGAGAAATTGCTCCACGCCACTTGACGGATCTGCTCGATCACCTTCTTCATGGCCGTGCTCTTGCCGAATACCCATTCCAGAGACGCTTCCACGGACCTGTCGAGCTGCTTCAGCAGCTGCTGCAGCTCCGACCTTTCCAAAGCCCTCTGGATGGTGACAAGAAGTCTATCGGCGTGCGGCGGTTTGGAGAGGAAATCATACGCGCCCAGCTTGGTCGCCCGAACGGCTGTGGCAATGTCCCCACGGCCGGTAACGATAATCACAGGCACGTTAGGCCTGACCCTTCGCAGCTCCTGAAGCGTGGCGATGCCGTCCATTCCGGGCATGGCGAGGTCGAGGAGCACGAGGTCGATCTCCTGATCCCCGAGGATCTCGATGGCCTCAGCGCCGCCACACGCTTCGAGCGTCGCGAACCCATGCTTCTTGAGGACTTCCGATAACGCGAACCTTACCGGGTACTCGTCATCTACGATGAGTATTCTGCTCATCTTTTCGATCACCCCGCCCTTACCTGCATCGATAGGACGCATTAGCGTACATTTTGTCGAGCGCATCTGTCAATCCGTCAAAATGTATGGTAAAGGCTCGGTTTGAGGGAGGACTGATCCGCCACCGGATCTATTCGGGGGCGAGGTCTATGGGGGCACGCCTCTAAACAAAAATGATCGGCGAACCGATATAACTTATATGGCTGGTTTAACGGATTCGGAACGGGTGCTCTGGAAAGACAAGCTAAAGGCGGTGGGCAACGATCTTTCCGCTCTCGGCAAGACCACTGAGCACGCCTTTCTATCGGTGGGCAACAAGCTGACCGACTTCTACGACCGCGCCCGTGAGATCTCCGCCTTTTCGTCGGCAGTGGTCAACAGCTTTTCAGGAAATGAGGTAGCCGGGGCCATACAGGGGCTCCAGGGCCTTCTGGGGCGCTCTGCGGACTTGATGGCGCGGACGGAAGGCGAAGTCAATCGGAGCGCGCTGGAGCTTCGAGATATCCTCGGCATCACGGAAAACATCCATAAGCCGATACTCGACTTCAGGAAGATCGTAAAAACCCTGGGCATCCTGAGCATATCGACGAAGATCGAGAGCGCCCAGCTCAAGGGGGACGGCCACGATTTTGTCACCATTGCCGACGATGTGGAAAAACTTTCCGTCCTCATCAACTCCAGCTCAACCAACATCGCGGCCAAAGCATCAAACCTGAGCGCTCTGGTGAGGCAGACGCTGTCGGGGGTGCTTGCCCTGGAGGCCCGGCAGAAAGAGAACGTCTCTTCGGTCCTCGGCAGGACCCATACGACCCTTGCGGCCCTCATCGAGAAAAATTCGTCATCCGCCACAACAGCGCACCGGATCTCAGAGGAATTACAGGCAATCATCGGAAGCATCGGCGAAGTGGTCTCTTCCATTCAGTTTCATGACATAACGCGTCAGCAGGTGGAACATGTGAAAGAGGCCCTGGACATCGCAGCCGAAAGGATCGGCGGTCCCCTCGAAGTCGGCAAGGCCGGTCAGGGGAACGGCCATGCCATGAAAATGGCTATGGAGGCCCGGGCTGTATGCGAGCTGCAGAGGGCTCAGCTCATCGACTCACGAGGGCAGTTCGTCGGAGCAGCGGGGAATATCATCGACAACCTGCGCACCCTGGCTTCCACTATTGAGGGGATGTACGGCCACGTCGAAAACCTGGCAGGAGTTGAAGGCGAAACATCGTCATCATTCTTCTCCATGATAGAGGCCGAGATGTCCGCGGCTATCACGTTCTTCCAGGAGATTGGTAATGCCATTCACGGGCTGTCGAACGCCGTGGAGGGCCTCGGCAATACGGTGGGAGATATGTCGAGGTTCATGGACGAGATTGAGGAAATAGGCCTGGACATTGAGCTTATCGCTATAAACGCACGGATCAAGGCCGCCCGCACGGGTGAGGAGGGCGCGCCTCTGGGGGTCATTGCGCAAGCCATACAGAAGCTCTCAGTGGACGCCAGGTCCTGCAAGGCCGCAGTGTCCGACGAACTGAAACACATAGTGTCGACCGTGGAGGGTCTGAGCCGCCGGGCCAATGCCAGCTTCGGCGACCAGGTGAGCGAGACGAATGGTCTGTTGGGAGACCTCAACTCCCTCCTTGGCGGCCTTCGTGGGGCCAACAAGACAGCCCTGTCCCTTCTCGCCTCCATCGAGAAAGAGGGAAAGAAGCTGGCAAAGGACATAGAATCTGCCGCGGCCGGAATAACGGTGCAGCACGAATTTGCCAGCAGAATAGACGATGCGGTGGGGGTCCTTGACTCCATAATGCTCCAGTCGAAGGCCCTCCATCCAAAGGCCGGAGACTCTGACAATCTTGAGACATTGAAAGACCTGGAAAGAAACTACACGATGCACAGTGAGCGGAGCATCCACGAATCTTTCCGCAAGACAGACCGCCCTGGCTCCCGCATCCGTCCCCCCATACCTCCCGCTGTGAAGAACGAAGATCATTTTGCGCGGAACGTCGAGCTTTTTTGACAATCGCCGCCCAAATGAGGAGGCGCAGACTTCGACCTGCCCTCTTCTTGCGATAGAGGACGCGGGGCGCCTCAAAGAGCTTGGCGATAGGCTTCCGGCGGCTTTCAGGGGAGGAGGCTCCAGATGCGCTCCACGGGAAGCCCGAAAACATGTATAATGCATGTTAATGGTAGAGAAGAAGGGGGAGTCAACGGGAGCTGGAACCGCAAAAGAGCCCCTTATGAGGCACCCGGGAGACCTCTCTGCCAAAAATCGCATGGAACGGCTCATCGACGTGCACTGCCACGTAGGTCATCGCTTCGAATGGACGGAAAGGGCGCGCAACCTGTGGATGGATACTGGCCCGTACGTGTCGAAGCTCTACAATGAAAAAGGGGAGCAGCTCCCCCTTGGATACGGCGACGCGATCAAGAATGAGGCGTGGGCCGGCCTTCTGATCCCCGAGTACTCGCCCGGCACCGCTGGCGTAATGCCCTTCGAGAGGGCAAAGGAGATCAACGTATTTCACCCTGAGCTTGTGCCTGTCGCCAATCTGAACCCCAACTACCACGTTGACCTTGCAGCCTCCTTCGAGGAACAACTGGCACAAGGGGCGAGGGCCCTGAAAATTCATCCGATTCACGGGTTCTTTTTCGCCAACGACGAGCGGCTTTACCCTATCTATGAGCGATGCCGGCATGAGGGCATGGTCGTCATGTTCCACGCGGGTACGAGCGTTTTCCCTGGCTGCAAGATGCGCTTCGCCGATCCCTATACGTTCGACGACGTGATCAGCGACTTTCCGGGGCTCAGCATCGTGCTCTGTCACGGCGGGAGAGGGTTCTGGTATCACATAGCGGACTTCCTCGCCAAGAGGTTCGAGCACGTTTATATAGACGTATCGGGCCTCCCTCCCGGCAGGCTTCTCCAATACTTCCCGTCCATGAAGCGGAACAGCGGCAAGTTCCTCTACGGGTCCGACTTCCCCGGAGTGCCGGGCATAAGGAAGAATTATGACGTGCTCGCAGGGCTCCTCGAGGACGACGAAGCCTCGTACAACATCGGCTTCAGGAATGCTTACGACCTCTTCGGCTTCTGGAAGGAGGGGATTTTCGAGGAGCGCGAGGCTGACGAGATACTGAAGGTGGTTAACGACGGAGCCCGGAAGTACCGGGGGGTCATTCCGGCCGACCAATGGAAAGACCCCTACATGCCCTTTCAGGAACTCGCCTCCGAGATGAAGCGCATGCGCTTCTACGGTTATCGAAAGGGAATGGAGCTGGCCGGCGTGATGGGGAAGGAGGCCGTAGGAGACGTCACCCTCATACGTCACGCCTATGTGAGCTTGCGGCACCAGAGAACGGGAATCGGCTCGAAGCTGCTGAAGTTCGTCGAGACACAAGTGGACACAAAATGGCTACTCGTCGGCACATGGCAGAAAGCTACGTGGGCCATAGACTTCTACCGGAAGCACGGCTACGAGCCCATGGAGAATAAAGACGAGCTGCTGCGGCGATACTGGGATATCCCGGAACGCCAGGTGGAAACATCCGTGGTCCTCGGCAAGAGAATGGCTTAGGCGCCCAACTTTTGCCGCTAAAAGGAAGCCTTAAGCCAATGGGCCCCGGGAGGAAAGACGCATCGTCGCTGGAAACGGCGAAGGAATCAGGGAAACTACCAATTTGACGGAATACGTGGTATAATAGGCACGGCGGTTATTCCTTTCTGCTCTCCCATTATCCTCCCACTCAATGGAAATGGTCGGCTGCCGGGCAGGACAGGGCAGCCGCATACGACTATAAGGAGAGCTATGCAGAGAAAAAAGTTCGACGAGTTGGAACTAACGGAGGAGATGCGGAGAGCCGTGGCGGACATGGGCTTTGAGGAGTTGACGCCCATCCAGTGGCAATGCATCCCCCTCGTCCTTGAGAGAAAAGACGTCATAGGCAGGGCGCAGACTGGCACCGGAAAAACCCTCGCTTTTGGCCTCCCCATCCTTGAGATGCTCAACCCGAAGAGACGGAGCCTCGAGGCAGTGGTATTGTGTCCCACGAGAGAGCTTGCGGTGCAGGTTGCCGGGGAATTGAAGAAGCTTGCCAAGTACAAGAGAGGTGTCGCCGTGGTTCCGGTGTACGGGGGACAGCCCATAAAGACGCAATTGGCTAGCCTCAGGAAAGGCGCGCGCATCGTCGTGGGCACCCCGGGACGCATCATGGATCACATGAACCGGGGGACCTTGAGGTTCACGGACGTCCGGACGGTGGTGCTCGATGAAGCCGATAGGATGCTCGACATGGGATTCGTGGACGACATGAAGACCATCCTTTGGGCCATGCCCGAGGAGCGTCAGACGCTCCTCTTCTCAGCCACCATTCCGGACAGGGTGATGGACCTGGTGACGAAGTTTCAGAAAGATCCACACATGGTAAACGTGGCCGGAACACAAGTGACCGTGCCCCAGGTGGAGCAGACGTTTGTCGAAGTGAAGCCCTGGACGAAGCTCGATGTGCTCTGCCAGCTGATCGATACGTACAACCCCACATCATCTCTCGTATTCTGCAATACGAAGCGGCGTGTCGACGAGATCGTCAGAGACTTGAAGAAAAGGGGCTACAACGCCGACAGCCTGCACGGCGACATGGCCCAGTCGCGTCGCGACACTGCCATGCTCAAGTTCCGAAGGAGACAATCGACCATACTGGTGGCGACCGACGTGGCAGCCAGGGGCCTGGACGTGAGCGGAATAGAGGCGGTCATCAACTATGACATGCCCCCGGATGAAGAATACTACGTGCACAGGATCGGAAGGACGGCCAGGATGGGAAAGAGCGGCAGGGCCTTTACCCTTGCCCTTTCCGGGGAGCTGGGAAGACTGAGAAGCATCCAGGAGTACGCCAACACGCCGATAAAGCGTCACATAATGACTGCTCCCAGGGAGACGGAGAAGACGAAACGCACCAGGAGGGAGATGGGTGCGATGGCAAAGGAAGAGGACCGGGCAGCCCAGGAGGCAATGGGCTCATAGGCGGTGGAAGGGCTCCGGATGGAAGATCGAAAAGGTGCGGGAAGGAAAGGGCCCTGGTATCAGACGAGGATGTCCAAGGTGTATTTCAAAACCTGGTTCTGCGCGTCCAGGGCTTTGATGTTCGCCTCGTATCCCCTCTGGGCGACAATCATCTGGGGAAACTCTTCGGCAAGGTCAACGTTCGATGTCTCCTTCGTGACGCCGTCTTCCTGAATGAGCGCCCCGGGAGAATCGGAGGCTTTGACATCCACCTGCGGCAGTCCCGCGCTATTGTCCGTAATCGTTGCGACCCTTTTCTTGTAGCTGTCCGTGTTGACATTCGCGATATTGCCGGCAGTGACCGAAAGCTTGTTACCGAAGGTAAAGAGGGCGGCCAGGGATGCGCTGATTCCTGATACCATAATCGTATGTTCGGCTGAATCGAGAAAAACTTAAGGCCTTGGACGAAATTTTTTCACGTTTTTTTCCCCTACCTCCTGAATAACCCATGGACCCGGCTGAGCCACGAAGGCTTCCCCGTTGGCGCTGCCTCCTTTGGCAATCTTTTCGCCTCGTCAATGCCTTGCCCTTGGGGGGGTGTGTGCCGGCGCTCTTCGTGGGCCGCGCACTCGGCAAAGGCAGTACCCTGGGCTGCGAGGAAGGCATCGAGCCCTATGCCGAGCTCGTGGGCCATCTCATTCGCCTTCTCGTACGCGCCTCTCTCGATGCCTTCGACGATCTCGAGCATGGCCCCGAGGGTGCCGGCGCGGGAAAGGAGGGCCTCACGGATCTCGAAAGCGAAGTTCGCCTTCGCCACGATCTCCTC
>CAYZAF010000602.1:0-2125 GCA_964476435.1 uncultured Syntrophaceae bacterium | reverse complement strand
ACGTGCATGCCGGGTACCATCTCGAGCGCCATCATGAAGCTCATCCAGAACAAGTACGACGTGCCTGTTTTCAACGTGGCTTACGACGGTCAAGGGGAGACCAACATCACGACGCGGCTGGAAGCGTTCATGCACCAGGTGAAGGAATACGCGAAGGCAGGCCGATAGGAACCTGGTGCGACTTTGCTCGCTTTGCTCGCTCGCGCGGGAGCTTGTTGAGACGAAGATCACCACGTGGTAGAATATGTTTCTCCATGTATGCGTGCCTCCGTATTCCCATCCTATGAGCATCTGGCAGCGAGAAGATAGATGAATCTCCCGTGGGCGATCACCGTCATCGTACTCCTCATCCTCCTCAACGGCGTCTTTTCAGCTGGCGAGTTTGCCATTGTCTCCTCGCGGAAGAGCAAGATCAAGGAGCTGATCAAGAGCAGGCGGGAGAAGCAGGCCCGTAAGCTCCTCGAGATGCGTGAGCAGCCGGAGAACTTCCTTTCCCTCATCCAGATAGGCATCACCGTCGTGGGCACCCTTGCCTCGGCCATAGGGGGCGTCATCGCCATTACCTACGTGGGACCCCTCATAAGGCATATCCCCTATGTGGGCGCAGTTTCTGAGACCGTATCCCTCATCCTCGTGGTCATCGTCCTCACCTACTTCATCATGGTTGCAGGCGAGCTTGTACCGAAATACATTGGCATCCATTACCGGGAGAGGGCAGCCCTCCAGTTGGTGCCTCTTTTCAGTTTTCTCTCGAAGATGCTCTTTTTCCTCGTGTGGGTGCTCAACCGATCGACGTCCTCCATCATGCGCATGCTGAGGCTGAAGAAGACGGATGAGGTGATCGGCGAGGAGGAGATCAAGGTGCTCCTCGAAGAGGGAAGGCTTCAGGGCGTCTTCGACCGGACGGAGGAGGAGCTGATCCACAGCGTCTTCGAGTTCGTGGACCGGTCGGTCAAAGAGATCATGGTGCCGAGGCCGAACATTTACGCCCTCGACATGGAGAAGTCTCAGGAGGAGACCGTCCGCTTCATCGTGGAGAACGAGTTTTCCCGCTATCCGGTTTACAGGGACCACCTCGACAAGATCCTCGGCATCGTTTATCAGAAAGACGTGATGAGGACCATTTGGCTCGAGAAGCCCCTGGAGCTGGAGAAGATACTGAAGAGGGCCTACTTCGTCCCCGATACCATGAAGATCAGCGTCCTGTTCAAGGACATGCAGAAGCGGCGGGTGCACCTTGCCATTGTCGTGGACGAATACGGTACCACGGCAGGCATCGTGACCCTTGAAGACATCATGGAGGAGATCTTCGGCGAGATCATGGACGAGACGGATGTGGACATAATGGTGGAGAGGAACAAGGACGGCTCCATCGTGGTGGACGGCTCCTATTCCATCAGGGACCTGAACAACTCCCTCGACTTGAACCTCCCCGAGTCACCCGACTACGAGACGCTCGGGGGTTTTATCCTCTCGGAGATACAGGGCATCGCCAGGGGCGGGGAGATAGTCCACTACGACGGCTACCGGCTCACCGTGGTCGGCATACACGGCAGAAGGATAGCCAAGGTAAAGATAGAGAAGGCGCGAGACGTAGGAACGGCGTGAGCCCTTCGGGGCCGCCTTACCGGTGAGAGCCTTTGTTGAGCTAATCCCTGGTCCCTGTCATGTCCCATTGATCCACGTCTACCCTTCATTCCGGCATTACTTATTCCGAAAACCCAACGGCACCCGTCCGCGTGGAGGGCTATTCCTTCCGATTCGCTGCGCCTCCGCGCTGACCCGTTTACCACTCCAGACTCGCTCACGCGCCGATTGCGAATCCACCCGCGAGACGGAAATATCCTTAATCGCGGGTTCTTGGCTTTTGTGCTTTTGCTCTGTGGTCGTCCGCAAACAAGAGCGCCCTACTATTAAACCCTCTCTCATAATTCATTCCCGATTGGAGTCGCCGCAGAAGCAACTTTGGCAGGATTGTCCATGAGTTCGCAGAGTGCCTCGTCTGCCTTCGCGATAAGGGCAGCTTTCGTCCTGCAGTGGAGGTTCGCGAAGTGGTCTGCCTTCATGATGAGCCAGATACGTTCTATGGGGTTGAAGTCGGGTGAATAGGGAGGGAGATAGAGGG
>CAYZAF010000601.1:0-9170 GCA_964476435.1 uncultured Syntrophaceae bacterium | reverse complement strand
CCCCCGATAGTCGTGGACTGCATCGAATTCAACAGGAGATTCAGGATCGGTGACGTGCTCGAAGATATGGCCTTTCTCTTCATGGACATGGAGCACAGGGCGAGGTTCGACCTCTCCGCAACAGTCTCCCGCGCCTACTTCTCCCTTCCCATCGAAGAGGGAGTGGCAGAGCTTCTTTCGTTCTACAAGGTCTATCGTGCGATCGTCAGGGGCAAGATAGAAGGCTTCACCGCTGAAGCCCTCCACGGACAGGCCGAGAGGCAGGCGGCTCTGCGGAAAAGCAGGGAGTACTTCCGCCTCGCCCGATACTATGCGGAAAGGCCTGGCAGGGCCTTCAATCCCGTGGTATTCATGGGCGTTTCCGGCTCCGGTAAATCTGCCATCGCCGAGGGCCTGTTCACGGGCGCGTTCGTGCTCAGGTCGGATAGGGTGCGTAAGAAGCTCGCAGGGGTAAGGGAAGACGACCACGTATACGCGGGTTACGGCGAGAAGATCTATACGGACGACATGACAACGAGGACGTATCGCGCCCTGACCGAGGCTGCCATTGCGTCCAGCTTGCGCGGAGAAAGGGTGGTCGTGGACGCAACTTTCCTCGCCTCTTCCCAGAGAACGGCATTCTACGAGGCGTGCATCAATGCGTCCTTGAGCCCTTTCTTCGTTTATTGCTTCGCTGACGTTGCCACACTGAGGGAAAGGGTCAGACTGAGGATGGTGCAAGGCTCCGATATCTCGGACGCTGACCAATCGGTGCTCGCGCAGCAGCTCCGTGGGATAGAGGAACCCGTGGAGCTGCCTTTCTTCAGGGTCTTCAAGGTTCATACGGGAAAGGAGACGGTGGAGAGAATCCGCGCGGCCTTGCGAACCTTTCTCTAGGGCAGAAAGCCCTTGCCCGCACCTTTCGACCATCCGTGGTAATATATGGCTTCGAAGAAAGGGGATTTAGCCGCGATGATCGAAGTCGGCAGCGAACATGCTCTTCTCATAGATGATGTGGCCCTTCCTGCCGGCCTTGGCGTGGCCCGTATTGGGCAGTTAGTGGTCTTCGTGCCGTGCGGCGTGCCCGGAGACAGGGTGCAGGCGAGGATCCTGAAGCTGGAGAAGCGCTTCGCTTACGGAGAGATACAGCGGATCGAAGAGGCCTCGCCTTTTCGGCGGTCCGCTCCGTGCCCCTATCTTCATGATTGCAGCGGATGCGGGCTCCAAGGCCTCGCCTACGAAAAGCAGATCGAGATCAAGGAGAACCACCTGCGGCAGGTATTGAGAAGGATAGGCGGGACCGCGCTGGACGAGGCAACCTTTTCCCCCATGGTGCCCTCAATCGACGCCTTCCACTACCGGAGCAAGGTGGAGCTCACTTTCGGAGAGTCCGGGGGAGGGGTCGTGGTGGGCATGGTCGAGAGGCTCTCCGCCCTGCGCCCTTTCACGGGCCGGCTCGTCCCAATCGATGATTGCCGCCTCTTCAGCCCGGTCCTGGCAAAGATACTCCCGGCGATCCGCGATCTCTCTGCACGATCGGGGCTCCGTGCGCTTGACCCATCCACGGGAAAGGGGACCCTGGGAAGGCTGATCGTCCGGGAGGGGAAGCGGACCGGCGACGTGATGGTCAACTTCATGGGCGAAACGGACATTGCAGGCTCCCTTGCGTACCTGTCAAAGGCGCTTGCTCACGCGGTGCCGGAGGTGCGGAGCATTTACGCAACGAAAGGAAATCGTCCGAGGCTTATCTGGGGCAGGCCTTATATCGAGGAGATGCTCGAAGACCTCTCCTTGAGAATATACCCCCTTTCCTTCTTTCAGCCGAACCCGAAGACAGCGGAATTGCTCTATCGGCGCCTGGCGGCTGCGGCGCGCATCCGGGGGAACGAGCGTGTTCTGGGGCTTTACTGCGGGGCCGGGACGATCGAGCTCTTCCTGGCGCGTCACGTAAAAGAGGTGAGGGGCATCGATTCGAGCGGGGAGAGCATCGCGTGCGCAGCAGAGAACGCCGCCCTTAACAGGCTCGAGAATGTGAGCTTCACTAAAGGGAGGGTCGAGAGGGCCCTTTCCCCGGAGGGCCTGGGAAAGGCCGATCTCGTCGTTGTCGATCCCCCGAGGGCAGGCCTGAGCGCAGAGGCCTTGGCCGCCATTCTAAGGACAGGGGCCCGGAAGGTGGCCTATGTGTCATGCAACCCTTCGACGCTCGCCAGGGATTTGAAAGGCCTGCAGCGCCTCTACGATCCGAAGGAGATCGCGCCATTCGATTTTTTTCCCCAGACGACCCATTTCGAGGTGCTCGTGATTCTCGAAAAACGTGCGTAGCCTATCGCCAATCCAAGAAAACAGGACAGATGAGAGAAATCTCATTGGAAAAGGAGGTCTTACCATGGAAGACGATATCAAGAGAAGGACCCAGGAAACAGCGAACAAGCTGTTCGGGAAAGGCATCAAAATGGATCCGCCCTATCGAACGTGGAAGGAGTTCGACCGGGACCTTGCGAACGATTTTTCCCTATTCATCACGGGGAACCTCTATTCGAGAAGCGTCTTGACCCTGCCCGAGAGGCAGATGGCAGCAGTTGCAATGCTGGCGGCCCTGGGAGCCACAGAGGAGCTCCGGCTCCACGTGAATGCAGCGCTCAACGTCGGCTGCGATCCGCGGAAGCTCACGGAGGTATTCTTTCAGCTCGCCCCGTACGGAGGCATGCCAAAGGTCAACGAGGCCCTGCACGTATTCCGGGAGGTACTGAAGGAGAGGGGCGAGTGGCCTATCGCTTAAACGACAAGGGGGAGCCTTTCCCTTGACCGACTTGAACAAATCGACGCATCCTAGTAGACTACAGCACGGTCTGCTCATCTCCTTCTCGGATGGTAAGGAGCAAATAGGCATGGACATGGAGAAACTCTTCTTTCCCCGGAGCATTGTCATATTCGGCGTTTCCGAATCCCAGGGGAACCTGGGCGTTGAGATCGTCAAGAACCTCAACCGCTTTGCTTTTGCGGGCGAGGTATACGGCATCGGGCGCAAGGAGATGGAAGTAGAGGGAAGGAGGGTCTATCGGAGCCTGGCGGATGTGCCGGGAAGACCCGACCTGGCAATCCTTCTCGTGCCGGCATCGGCCATCACGGACGCCCTGGAATCATGTGGGAAGAAAGGGGTGCTCCACGTTGTGATAGAGTCGGGAGGCTTCTCGGAATTCGGCGTTGGCGGAAAGGGCCTCGAAGAAAGAATAGCCGAGATTGCCCGCATATGGTCCATCACGTGCATGGGTCCCAACTGCATCGGCATCATAAACAGAGAAAACGGTGTCTGTATGCCTTTCGTGCCCTTCGATCCCCGTGAGCTTCTTGAAGGGAGGAGCTCCTTCATTTCTCAGAGCGGAGGCGTGGTGCACGAGTTCGTGCGGCGGGCCTCAGCGGAGAGCGCCGGCCTATCCAAGCTCGTGAGCGTGGGGAACAAGCTGATGCTCGACGAGAACGATTTCCTCGAGTTCCTCATAGACGACCCGGGAACGGCCGCGGTCGGCATGTATCTCGAGGATATCAGGGATGGGAGGCAGCTCATGGACCTTGCCTCGCGGACCGACAAGCCGGTCCTCGTGCTCAAAGGCAACGCGAGTCCGTGGGGGCAAGAGATCGCCTCTTTCCACACTGCCGCCCTCGCAGGTGACGAGGCTGTCCTGGAAGCCGCCCTGCAGCAGGCCGGAATCCACCAGGTGAGGAGTCTTGCGGAGATGGTGGAGTCCCTCAAGGTCTTCTCTCTCCCGGCCATGAGAGGGGCAAACCTCGCCATCCTCTCCCGGTCCGGGGGCCAGCTCGTGGTCCTCGCGGATGAGGCCTTCCGCAGCGGGTTCAGCCTTGCCCGGCTGTCACCCGCCCTGTTCGATATGATCAAGGGACGGGCTAAGGGGGAAGTGATCAGGCGGACGAACCCCCTCGACCTGGGAGATGTTTTCGACGAGCGCTTCTACCTGGATGTCCTCGAGGGGGTGCTCAGAGAGGAGGGCGTGGACGGGGCGGCCTTCTTCTTCGACTATGAGATCGATTCCTCCGCGGTGATGGATATTGTCAGAGAGACAGGAAGGCTCTCCCGTCTGTATGAAAAACCCGTGCTCCTCTTAATGGTCCCCGATAGGGCGAACTGGTTCCGGGCCCGCGATGCAGGTCCTTTCCCCTTTTTCGTAGATCCCCAGCAGGCCTTCCGGGGCTTGAAGCGATCTCTCGAGCACTTCAGAAGAAAGGCCGGAAAAAAGACAGTGGATGCGCCGGCCGCCGCAGCAGCACGGGAGCCAGGCCAGAGCTCAATGGACGCGCTCCGCCTCTGGCCTGCCGCGGATGCCCTGGCCCTCGTGGAAAGATACGGCGTGCCAATAGTGGAATACGCGATGGTCCAGGATAGGATGGAGGCCCTCGATGCCGCCGGAAAAATGGGTTACCCCGTCGCGCTGAAACGGGTGGAGCCGGCCGTTCTCCACAAGACCGAAGAAGGCGGCGTGCGCCTTTCCCTTAAGAATGGAGAGGAACTGGAGGAGGCAGTCAGGGCCATGCCGGCTGATCTATACCTCTTGCAGGTTATGGCGCCAGACGGTGTGGAGACGATCGTCGGAGGGAAGAGGGACGCGTCATTCGGGCCAGTGGTGATGTTCGGCCTCGGAGGCATATTCGTCGAAATCCTGAAGGACGTAAGCCTGAGAGTCGCCCCCATAGACGAGGCGGGAGCTTTGGAAATGCTTGCGGCAACAAGAGGCTCTGCCACGCTCCAGGGTGCCCGGGGGACAGCAAGGGCGGACGTAGACAGCCTCGTGAAGGTGCTCGTGCAGGTTTCGAGGCTCATGCACGAGCATCCCGAGGTCGCAAGCATCGATATCAACCCGTTGCGCATCTTTAGAGAGGGGGCAGGCTGCCTGGCCCTCGACGTGAAGATCGGGACAAGGGAGGCCCCTGCGGGGTCGGCGGAGAGATCTTAGGTGAAGAGAAGACTGACATTCTATCTGTCCGGCCTTGCCCTCCTTTCCCTTTTCCTTGTGGCCCTGGGTTTCTACGTCTTCATCGTTACCGAGATCCCCTCGGTCAAGGCCCTGAAAGACTTGACGAACAAGCCGGTGAGCACGATCTACGGGGTCCATGACGAGGTGGCCTATGTGGTGGTGCCCGATGACAGGATATTCGTGCCCTATAACAGGATCCCCAAGTACGTTCGTGACGCCTTCATTGCCGCTGAAGACGCGGACTTCTTCAGCCACAGGGGGGTGGATGTGCGGAGCATCGTGAGGGCGCTCGTCATGAACGCCGTGCACGGAAGGGTCGTTCAAGGCGGCAGTACCATCACGCAGCAGGTGATCAAATCCCTCATCCTCGGACCGGAAAAGAGCATGCTCAGGAAGGTGAGGGAGGCCATCCTCGCATACAGGCTGGAGAATTATCTGTCCAAGGAGGAGATCCTCAACGTCTACCTCAACAACATCTACATGGGGCAGGGCGTGTACGGGATAGAGGCTGCGTCTCAGGTCTATTTCGACAAGCACGTCTGGCAGATAGACAGGTCAGAGGCGAGCCTTCTGGCTGGTATCGTGCAGGCCCCCGCGAGGTACACGCCGAAGAGGCACCCTGGCCTCGCTCGGATGCGCCAGCTCTACGTGATCGATCAATTGTGGAAGAAGCGCTTCATCGATGCAAGAAGAAGAGACGCCATGCTCAGGGAGCAGGTGAGGATAGCACCTGACGACGGCATATTCGCTGACACGTACTTCAAGAGCGCCGTCTTCCACTACGTGGAGGACAAGTACGGAAGAGGGATTTTTGCGCGAAGGGCCTTGAAAGTCCATACGACGGTCGATCCCTCGCTGCAGCGGACGGCAGAAGAGGCGATACGAAAAGGACTCGAGGCCTACGACGAGAGGCACGGCGAGTACAGCGTCGCAGGCCACCTCGAAAAAGAGCATTGGGAATCTTTCGAAGGCACGGCACAG
This sequence comes from uncultured Syntrophaceae bacterium, assembly GCA_964476435.1. GTDB lineage: Bacteria > Desulfobacterota > Syntrophorhabdia > Syntrophorhabdales > WCHB1-27 > CAVVNC01. The sequence goes on along the minus strand of CAYZAF010000601.1, from coordinate 3,222 downwards.
CGGGACTTCAACCTGACGCCCTTGAGCCCAGGGAGCACATACAGCCTCCTCGTATCGGAGCGGGTGGCGGAAGGGTATGCGGTGCTGGCGGGGAAAGAGAAGGGCCTCCTGAAGATGGCCAATTTCCCCTATCAGCCGGGGGATGTGGTAAGGGTCACGTATAAGGGGAGGGACAAGAAAAAAGGAGAGGTCTTCCTGCCTGTGAGGACCTCCAGCATCGAGGGCTCCCTGATCTGCATGGACGTCAGAACGGGGTACGTCTATGCGATGGTGGGGGGCAGAGACTTTGAGAAGAGCCCGTACAACAGGGCCCTGGCGTCCAAGGTCCAGCCAGGCAGCGCTTTCAAGCCTTTTATCTATTGCGCTGCATTGGAAAAAGGATACGACCTGAACTCCATGCTCGTCGACGAGCCCAAGGCGTATAGCGGCAGCCTGGGGCAGTCCTGGGTGCCGAAAAACTACGATGGCACTTACAGCGGCCCCATCACCCTGCGCGATGCCCTGGCCTTTTCCAAGAACGCCGCCACCGTTCGTCTTCTCGAGGACGTGGGCGTGAGCGCTGTCCGCAAAGTGCTCGGCGATCTCGGCATGGACGACGACATCCCGAACGACCTCTCCGTTGCCCTCGGCACGTCAAACGTGACCCTCGTCGATCTGGTCAAGGGGTTTTCCGCCTTTGCCAATGGCGGCAACAGGGTGAAGCCCATCATGGTGACCCGCATCGAGGACGCAAGCGGCAATGTGATCGAGGAAGCCCACCCGGATACGGCGAAAGCCATCGACGGTGAGATCGCCTTTAAGATGAATACCTTGCTCAAGGGGGTGACCTCGTACGGCACTGCGAAGGAAGCGAGCCGGCTGGGATACCCTGTTGCGGGAAAGACCGGCACGACGAGCAGCTTCTACGATGCCCTTTTTATCGGCTACTCACCCTATATGTGCACCGGGGTGTGGGTGGGCTTCGACCAGCGTACGTCCCTCGGCAAGGCGGAAAGCGGGGGCAGGGTGGCGCTGCCCATCTGGATGAACTTCATGGCGAGTGCTTTGGGAAGATACCCTGCGGACGATTTTGCGCCGCCGGAAGCCCCTGTTCCGGCTGAGGAGCCTGGGCAGCCCCTTGCGCCCGGCGGGCCTGCGTCGCCTTAAGCCGCCGGGGCAATTGGGCAACCCACCATAGGGCTTGCCCTTTGGTTCGTTTCTCCTTAGGCTTTTTTGTGTTTGCTCGTGCGGTTGATTTCCATTCCGCACGAAAACGTGCTCCAGGCCTTCCGGCCTTGACCGGACCCTCTTAGCGAGGAGGCACGCCATGGGACGCCTTGCAGGCCTTTACCTGTCCCTCGTTTGGGCAGCCTTGCTGATTCCAGCCTTTCCTGCGCCGGCGTCTTACGCCGCGGCGCAGGCCAATCCCCTGGTTACGGCTCAGCCCCTCGAGAGCGCAGGCCCGGATATCAAGAGGTACTTCAACGACCCCGCCAAAGAGCGCCGACAGGATCGGCGCGAGCTGGTAAAGCTTCTGCGGGAGAAGGTCAAGTATGTCTTCGTTATTTTCAACGAGAACCACTCGTTCGACAACGAATTCGGCACTTTTCCGGGTGTGAACGGCCTCTACTCGGATGGATTGAAGGATCGGCCTGCTGCCAATACCCCCGGCTTTACCCAGACCTACGTCGACCGGATCACGGGAAAGATCGTCACGGTCCGGCCTTTCCGCATGGGGCCCGAGCAGAACTCGAGCGTCGTCGACACGGTCGACCATAGCCATACGGGGCTTGCGGCCAAGCTCCACGTACTAAGAGGCTTGCCGCAAATGGACCGGTTCGCCTACGACGAGTACTACCGTTTTGCCAAGATGGGGGGCAAGGCGAATAACGCGATGGGAATGCAGTACGCCCGCCTCGTCATGTCGTATATCGACTGCGACACCATCCCCTTTTTCTGGAAGTGGGCCAGCCACTTCACTATCTTCGATAATATTTTCGCCACAGAGGACACGCCCTCGGCTCCCAACGCAATCGCCATGATTGCCGGCCAGTCGGGCGAGACCCAATGGGTCAGGCACGGACCCGGCAGCCAGGGCTACGAGAAGAGGGAACCCCGTGAGATCGACCGGGGCGTTCCGGTCGTTACGGATCCGCAGCCCTTCTGGGGCTCCCAATTCGACACGACGGCGCACGACAGGCAACCCAGAGGCAGCCGGAGGGAGGATTACAAGGATTACAATATCGCCCCGAACCTGACTTTCGCGAGTCTACCCCTCACGCTCCTCGGCCGCGGCGTCGCCTCCACGATGGCCTCGAACCTGAGACCCTCTTCCGACCTCGGGGACATTGGAGAGGATATCTCCTATATCGAGAAGCGTGGGCTTGATCCCGTCAACTGGCGCTGGTACCAGGAAGGATACGATTGCGAGGAAACGGATGGGGAAGGGGAAGCTTCCCACGAATCTTATGTGAGCCACCACAACGGGCCTCAGTATTTCGGCTACCTGGCCGACACGCCGCAGCTTCGGCAGAGCTTCCGCGGTATGAGGGATTTCTTCGTTGACATCGCCGGCCACGACCTGCCGGAAAGGGGTGTCTTCTACATCAGGGGCGGATACTTGAACCAGATGGGAATGGAGCCGCCGATCACCAATCCCTCCACTCCCCAGGGAGAGATCGACGAGATCAAGAAGTACAAGGCTGGCGACGACGACCACCCGTCGTACTCGGACAGGCAGATCAGCGAGGCAATGGCTGCAAGGGTGATCAATGCCATAGCGGGTGACCCTGCGCTCTGGGAAAAGAGCGTCATCATCATTGCCTATGACGAATCGGACGGCTTCTATGACCACGTTCCGCCGAGGATCCTCTCCTATGGCCCGGACGGGCTGCCCCTCTCCCGCGGCATTCGCGTGCCCCTGATCTTCATCTCGCCTTACGCGCGGACCCACGCAGTTTCCCATGCCGAAGGGGACCACAACGCGATCATCGAGACGGTCAACGAGATCTTCGGCCTGCCCGCGCTCGCGAGCCTTCCCGACGAGGCCGAGGCCCTGAAGACTGGCAATAGCCCGCCATTTAACCGGTTTGGCCCTCCAGGGTTCCAGCAGAAGTACCTCGGGCCGCGGGACATCAACTCCCCTGTCACCGACAGCCTGCTGTCGGGGTTCGATCCCATGCGCCTCAGAGGCGAGAAGGCGCGCCTGCCGGCCTCGTTCGCCATGATCCCGGATAAGGACGT
>CAYZAF010000600.1:0-11350 GCA_964476435.1 uncultured Syntrophaceae bacterium | reverse complement strand
TTTTCGAGGGCGTGGGGCAGGGCGCCTGCGATAAAAGAGAAGCACTCGGCCGCTGCCTTGGGGCTGCCAGGAAGGTTCACGATGATCGATTTCGCCCGGATGCCGCAGACAGCGCGGGAGATAAGGGAGAAGGGGGTGATGCGAAAACTCTCCATCCTCATCGCTTCGCAGAAGCCCGGCAGATCCTTTTCGATCACCCCGCGCGTTGCCTCGGGGGTCACGTCCCGGGGGCCCACCCCGGTGCCGCCGGTCGTGACAACAAGATCCATGCCCTTCTCGTCGATCTGCCTTTTCATCTCGTCCGCGATGAGGCCTTCCTCATCCGGAACGATCACCACTTCCCCGACGTCGTACTCTTTTTCAAGGATCTGGCGCACCTGCGGCCCGCTCGTATCCTCTCTTTCGCCCCTCGAACCCTTGTCGCTGACGGTGATCACCACGGCCCGGTACCTCACGGAAGAACCTCTATCTCATCTCCCACGCTGACGTCGCCACCGACGATCACTTCCGTGAATATGCCTTCTTTCGGCATGACGCAGTCTCCGACCTGATAAAAGATCGCGCACCTGCTGTGGCATTCCTTGCCTATCTGGGTGACCTTCATCAGTATGCTGCCGCCCACTTGCAGCTTCGTGCCGATGGGCAAAGTGGGAAGCTCGATCCCCTCCGTCGTGAGGTTCTCCGCGAAATCGCCTGGCTCCACGTCGATCCCCATGTTCCGTATCTTCTCGATGCTCTCTCTCGCCAAAAGGCTCACTTGGCGATGCCAGGGCCCTGCGTGGGCGTCACTTGCGAGGCCGTGGCCCTCGACCAGGCGGCACCCGCCTATGTTATGTTTCTTCTCACCCTTGTTGTCGCTCACATTGACCGAAATGATCCTGCCTTTCATCCTCCTGCCTCTTTTACCTGCCTCGTCTCGCGCCTGTTTCTTGTATCTCCATCCTTGCAGGCCCCTCACCTTTGCTTCCGTTTGAACGTGCCGCTCTTGCCCCCGCTCTTTTCGAGCAGGAAAAAAGGACCCAGCTCAATGGCCTTGTCTATGGCCTTGCACATATCGTAGATGGTGAGGGCCGTCACCATGGCGCAGGTCACAGCCTCCATCTCGACGCCGGTTGTGCCTTTGACTTTTACGAGAGAGACGATCTCGATCACCCCTTCCTCGTCCTTGAAGGTGTAGGCTACATCGACGAACGTGATGGGGAGGGGGTGGCAGAGGGGCACGAGGTCGGGCGTCTTCTTCGCAGCCATGATGCCCGCGATCTTCGCCACCGTAAAGACATCCCCCTTGGGGCCCTGTCCCCGCCTAACCAGGGCATAGGCTTCAGGCGACATCCTCACCCTTCCGAAGGCGCGCGCCGCCCGCTCGGTCTCTGCCTTAGCGCTCACGTCGACCATTCGTGCCTTCCCGTCGCTGTCCACATGGGAAAGTCGCATCTATCCTCCCAATACTTTTTGCTGATCCCGCCTTAGAGCGGATGGAATGAAGAAGAAGGGGTGGGTGAGCTCTATCCCCCGATGTGGCGCATGCTCCGCTGGCATTTCTTGATCACCCCCGATTCGAACTTCCGCTCGGGCTTCGCTTCGACCACATCCTTAATGAGCGCTCCGATCTCGTCATCCCCTGCGTTGCCCCGCAAAAGCGCCTTCACGTCATACTCGGCATCGGAGAAGAGACAGGGCTTCAGCTTGCCGTCGGCAGTGAGCCGGAGCCTGTTGCACTCGTGGCAGATATGGGAGGACATGGGACTGATGAAGCCCACCTGTCCCCTTCCCCCATTGAGGAGGAACATCTTTGCAGGCCCCCTGTGGAGACTGATGCTCGGCTCAAGCTCAAACTCCCGGCGAATGACGCCCTCGACGTACGTAGAGTCGAGGACCTTCGAGCTGTTCCACAGGGCCTCGTCCCCGAAAGGCATGAACTCTATGAATCTGACCTCCACGTCCCATCGTGCGGCGAAGTCGGCAAAGGCGAGGATCTCATCGTCGTTGAAGTCCTAGATGATCACCGTATTGATCTTCACGGGGTCGAGGCCCGCATCCTTGGCCTTTTCTATGCTCTTCATCACCCTGTGGAAGGCGTCCACGCCGGTGATGTAGCTGAACCTTTCCCTTTTCAGCGTGTCCAGGCTGATATTGACGCGTCTGAGGCCCGCTTCCTTCAGCTCTTCGACGTACTGGGCCAGATCGACCCCGTTCGTGGTGAGACTGATGTCCTCTATCATTCCTAGGGCGTCGATTTCCCTGAGGAGAAAGGGAAGGGATTTCCGCTGGAGGGGCTCGCCTCCCGTAAGCCGGACCTTGCGGACACCCAGGGAGGCGGCGATGCGGGTAAACCGTATGACCTCCTCGTACCGCAGGATGTCATCGTGGCGGATTGAGGGGAGAAAGGTCTCCGTGCAGTACCTGCACCTCAGGTTGCACCGATCTGTGATCGATATCCTCAGGTAGTTGATGACCCTGTTGAAATTATCCATTAACATACTTAATTCTCCCGCTCTCCTTCGTATCGTAGCCGCCCATCTCATCGAGCCGCGAGGCGAACTCGGCGGAGCCGAGAAGGCTCATGAGCACGTCGAACCGCGCATCCCCGCTGAACTCCTTTGCCACGAGGAGATCGTATTCCTCCTCCAGGAGAGGCACAAAATCCAGGGAAAAAATGCGCGATACCGGGTAGATGGCCAGACCCGTGTCCGCAATTCCCTCTTTCACGAGGATCGCTGTTGCTGCGTGGGTAGATTCCTCCCGTTCATAACCCTGGATGGAATGGCAATCAATGCCCCTCTCCTTCAACATCATGTCGAGGACGATCCTCGTGCCCGAGCCCTTCTGCCGGTTAACGAAACGGACGTCTTTTCGCGTAAGGTCGCTGATATTCTTTATGGCCTTGGGGTTTCCACGGGCAGTGAGGAGTCCCTGCATCCTCTTGGCGATGTGGACAAGAAGAAATCCCCTTCCCCCCAGGTACCTCTTCGCCGCCGGAATATTATACACCAATTCCTGCTCGTCCAGGATGTGGGTAGTGGCGAGGTCCACGATCCCTTTCTGCACGGCGATAATCCCCCCCAGGGAGCCTACGTGGGCCGATACGAGGTCGGAAGCCGGATAACGGGCCTTAATCATGTCGCGGAGCACATCCAGGGAAAAGTCGTGGCTACCCACTATGTTGAATCTGCCCCGAAGCTCGTTCTCCGGTCTTAGGAGCACTGCCGAAAGCTCTGCTCCTTCCTCGTAGCCCTCGATATGCTCGGGCACGTTGATGAGGCCGTCCGCCCTGGAGAGGGACGAGAAGACGGCGGCGCCCCGCGGAAGGGGGTACGCGTAATATACCCCGCCTCTCGCCATAAGCATCACCCTGAGCACTTCCTCCACCCCGAGACTGGATGGTATCTTGAAAGGCGTGACGCACCTGACCTTGACCTCCTCCTTGTGGGAGCCGCAAAGCCGCTCATAGGCAGCCTGAAGGAACGTCTTGAAGCTTATGACGGCCGAGACCGGATAGCCAGGGATGCCGAAGACAGGCTTGCCTTCGATGAGACCGAACATCGTGGGCTTGCCGGGCATCAGACTCACCCCGTGAAAAATCAGCTCCCCGAATTCACGGATGATCCCTTCGGTGATGTCCTCAGTGCCCTTGCTCGAACCCGCGTTGATGACGAGCACGTCATGGATCGGAACGTGCTTTGTGAGAATGGCTCGCAGATGGTCCTTGTCTCTGGCTATTTCGGTCCTCGTGACCTCGAAGCCCATCTCTTCGCCCAACGCAGCGAGGATATAGGAATTGAAATCGACGAGCCTGCTCCCCCTGACCTGTTCATTGGGCTCTGCGTATATGTCGACCAGCTCGGCGCCCGTAGGGGTGATGAGGAGCCTGGGCCTCTTCCTCACATCCACCTCCCGGACGCCTCCGGCGAGGAGCAGACCGAGATCGAGGATACCTAAGGTGTAGTTTGCGGGGAAAAGTATGTCCCCCTCTATGACATCCTCCCCGGTCAACCTCACATGCTGCCACAGATAGGCGGGCTTCCTGATGACTATCTTCTCTCCCTTCTCCTCTACGTCTTCTGCCATGATGACGGCGTTCATGGGAGTCAATACGGGGTCCCCCGTATTGACCGCATGCGCATCCTGTCCCAGGGAAAGGGTGATGGGGCTCGTAAGGTCCGCGTCGAGGGTCCTCTCGTACTGCACCGCATATCCATCCATGGCTGCACAGACGAAAGGCGGATTCGAAAGCCGCGCGCGCACGGGCCGGGAAGTGATCCTCCCCCTGCAGAAGGGAACGCCTACCTTCTCCTCCTTCTCGATGGGCCGTATCACTTCCCCTACCTTGCGAAGGGCCTGTTCCTTGGCCAGGGTATCCAGGTATCTCTTACGCAAGGGGATATACCTCCACCTCAACTCCCCCTTCGAGCCCCTCTGCGCCTTCGGGGATGATGATGAAACCGTCGGCCCTCGAAAGGGTAGAAATGACCGACGACTTGGCAAAGACCGGTCTCACTGCAGAGGCAGCGGCTGAGCGCTCGATTGTCACCCTCACATACTCCTCAACGCCGAAAGAAGAAGGGACATTTGTCGCGAGTGTGCCCCGAATGACGCGCCCATGGGCTGGTGGGGTCTCGCCCTTCAGTCGCTCCACGAGGGGGAATACGAACCGCAAGGTGACCATGGCGCACGAAACGGGATGACCAGGGAGGCCGAATACAGGCTTACCCCAGAGGGTGGCAAAGATTGTCGGCTTGCCCGGCCTTATGTTGATCCCGTGAAAAAGGACTTCTCCTCCGAGTGCCTCGATAGCCGCGGTCACGAAGTCCGCCTGACCTTTCGAGCTACCGCCGGAGAGGAGCATCATGTCGCACTCCCGCATCAAGGACAGCTTATCCGTGAGGTCCGGCAGCGAGTCTTCCGCGATGCCCGCGAAAAGCACAGAGCAACCCTTGGCCTTCAGCAGATTCGAGATCGTATGGGTGTTGATGTCCCGGATCTTGCCGAGGGGCGGGTGCGCCTCCACCGGCACCACTTCATCACCGGAGGAGGCAAGACCGACCAGGGGCCGTCGAAAGACGCGAACACGGGTAATCCCGAGCGCAGCGAGAACGCCTATATCAAAAGGCGACAAGGCCTTGCCCATGGGAAGGACCGCTTCTCCCTTTCCTATGTCCTCTCCCTTGAAACAGATGTTCTCCCCCCGCCGTACACTTCCTAGGACTTCCAGATCATCGGCCGATCGCCTCACGTGCTCCTGCATTACCACGCTGTCCGCGCCCGCAGGCACCATTGCTCCCGTGGCCACGTAAACGGCCTCCCCTTCACCCACGCTCTTCTCAGTGGCTTCCCCTACCGGAATCTCTCCTTTGGGGAGAAGAAGCGCCGGCGCGCTCTCCCGGGCGCCGTACGTGTCCTTCGCCTTTACTGCATAGCCGTCGACAAGGGATCGAGAAAAGGGGGGGATGTCTTCGGGGGCGATGATCTCCTCGGCCAGTATCCTAAAAGCAGCCTCTTCAAGGGAGACTTCTGTTATCTGAAGCGGGTCGAGGGAGAAAGATGCGATGATCCCCAGCGCTTCACCCGCTGTGATCGACGTGAGGAAATCCACGGGCCCATATCACCCAAAGCCGTAAGTGACGGTAGACGAAAGTATAACGAATCAGCCGGGAATTGTCAATGAAGGCCGGGTGCAGATAAGGACGACCCCCGCTACTTGTGGCAATTCTTGCAAGGTTCGAACGTGTTCCTGTGATGGCACGTGTCATAGCACCACTGGACATCAGGCTTGGGCGCATGGATAACGTCCCCTGCCCCTGGCATCGGTCCGTGGGGCACGTGGCAGTTGGAGCACTCGGGAATCCCTTTTGCCTCCCTGGAGGTGTGCGGCACGAATACGTGAGGGTTGATCTCCTCTCCGCTCGGTGCAGCAAAGCCTGCCGGCGCCCCGGTGAGCTTTTCAAAGGGTCCGTGGCACTTGAGGCAGGCCTCTTTGGGGACCGGGGCGGCACTTGTTGCAGCATCCTGCGCCCACGCCGCCGGGAGACCTATTTTTGACATAACCACGGATAACGACAAAAACAGACAAAGGCCCATGCAAAAGATGCTCCCCATACGATTCATGATTTCCTCACAGCGAGAATTGTTTCAACGGGCTGATGAGCGCTCCTTTAGTTCCTCTACGAAAGACGGGCCCTCTAGGCTTTGCTTTGCCCGAAGAACTCATCTACATTACTTTTTCCGCCGCGGCGTTCCTGCCCGCGATGATGCCCTGGCAAATAGCCCTGGCAAGGCCGTGCTGGCTGAAGCCGCCGGCGGATTCGCCACCGCAGTAGAGGCCGGGGATCACCTGGCCGGACATGTCCTGCACCTGGCACTTAGCGTTGATCCTGAGGCCGGCGCGGGTGTCGTGCACGACGGGCGTTGCCCAAGCTGCGTAGAACGGCGGCCTTGCAATCTTGTGTTTCGGGGCAGGTTTGCCGAAATCCCTGTCTTCCCCTTCGTCCACGAAGGCATTGTACCTGGCCACCGTCTCTTCCAGGTTCCTGGGCGGCATTGGGACACGCTGGTATTTCATGACGATCCTGGCCGCCAATTCCGGGATCGTCTGGGCGGCGAAAAAGAAACCTCCGTCCACGTCAACGCTGGGAGGCTTGGAAATCCATCTTTCGCGGGCTACGGCATCGCCATCGAAGATCGCCCAGATGGGGCCTCCCCCATTCTTTCCGTCTCCTATGCCGGCCAAGGCCGCGTTGATGAAGTTGGAGGGATCGTACCTCATGTTCTTGGCATTCACATAGCTGCCGGGGACGTAGGGCTCTATCTGTCCAGCGTTGTTCGCGGTGTATTGGTCCGCGCACTCGTCGTAAAAGCGCCTGCCGATCATGTTCACAAGAATCAGGTCCTGCCAGTCGGCAACGCGCAGGCCCGTTGCCCGGGCAAGATTGAATACTGGGCTGCCCGGGAGCCACTGAAGGTTGCAATAGTTGTACTGGCAGCCGATGGTGCCTGGCTTGGTAATATTCGTGCCGAATTCCCCAGTCTGGTTGTAGAGACCCCAGAGAGAGGCCCCGATCGCCATGGCCGCTATCTCTCCGCTGCCGTCTTGGTCGGACCACGGCATGCCCGACAGACCGCAGTATTCCTCGGTCAGACGCGGGTCGAACATGCGGCGGAAGTTTACGTTGCCCGTGGAGCCGCCGGTGGCGATGATGACCGCAGACCTTGCACGGATGCTCAGCTTGGCCCCCTTAGTCTCCGCCACGATCCCGAGTACTCGACCAGCGTTCGGGGCTTCCCGGTAAATGCGCGTCATCCTGTGCTCGAGGAGGATCTTGACGCCCGCCTTTCTTGCCGCAGCCTCCAAGGGCCTCATGAGACCGTTGCCCGAGGAGGTGGTGGCCCGGACAGCCGGATCCAGGGGCTTCCCCGTTTGTACCGTGGGCCAATGCATTGCCGCGGAGTGCATCTCCCGGGGAACGGAGTTTCCCACGGATGTGCCTCCCCATGTATCGGGCCCCCCTTCCGTGAAGATCACCCCGTGGGCTACGAGCCATTCAAAGGCGGGCGCGCTATTGTCCGCAAATGCCCTGATGATCTCCCTGTCGTTGTACCGGTAGTCGGGGAATCCGTTGGGCTGGACGACTGACCAGTCAGTCAGGTCTTGAAAGAGCAGGTCCGGCGAATCCTTGATGCCCGCCTTCCTCTGGGCGCTCGTGCCGCCCCCGAGGGGAATGTTTCCTCCGCTTGTTATGGCATGGCCTCCGATGTCGAAGTTTGCTTCGACAACGATCACGTTTGCTCCCGCTTCGCGGGCAACGATGGCAGCGGGAAGCCCTGTGGCACCGGCCCCGATCACGACTATGTCCGCTTCCCTGTCCCACTTGATCAGGGGCCCTCTTGCGCGAGCCGCGGGGCGGCCTTGCGTGGCGACGCTTGCCGCTACCATCGCGGTCCCCGCCATAGCGGTCCTTTCGAGGAACTGACGCCGGCTGATCTTGTCGTTCTTTCTCCTTTCCATCGACATAGCCATCCCTCCTGGTCGATCCGCCTCGCGCTCCTCTCTCCCCCGGTCTTTTACGGCTTTAGCCGATCCATGGCGCTCCTTGCAGCCACGTTTTCAAAATAGCGCATTTCCCGCACTTTTGCCAAGGGTAACGTTACCGTGCCATCAGATGGACTGCCGTAGCTTTCACACTCGCGATAACCTCCTTGCCAGGCGTCAGATCGAGGTCCAGATAGGAAAGCCTCGTCACGTAGGCCAGGAGGGGAAAACCACATTCCACTTTGATCCTCACGAGAGGACCCGTTGTCTCCGAGGTCAAGATCCGCCCGCGGAAGTGATTGCGCACGCTCGATAGCACGGGGGAGGCAAGCTCGATCGCCACATCTTCGGGCCGGATGCAGACGAGCACCCTTTCGCAAGGGGGGCCGCCCGCGTCAATTGCCTCAAGAGTCACGCCCGGTGAAAGTTCGACGACAGCAATATTGTCGCGGGCTGAGAGCACCCGTCCCTCGAGCACGTTTTCGACGCCCACGAAGCGGGCGACAAACTCGTTTGCCGGGGCATTGAAGACTTCCGTTGGGGTGCCGATCTGCACGAGCTCCCCATTCCGGATCACTGCCATCCTGTCAGCGAGTATCAGGGCGTCGCTCTGGTTGTGCGTCACGTATATGCCCGGTACACCCGATGCGCGGAGGAACGCTTTCAGCTCGCCGCAGAGCCCTTCGCGGGTCCGGCTGTCGAGGGCGGAAAGGGGCTCATCGAAGAGAAAAAGGTTGGGCGCCGTAACCAGGGAGCGGGCGAGGGCTACCCGCTGTTTCTCCCCTCCGCTCAGGGTGGCCGGTTTGCGTTCCATGAGCCCTTTGAGTTCGAGCCTGTCAAGGAGCTCTTCCATCTCTTCTTGCCCTACCACGCCGGAGCCCCTGACCTTCAGGCCGAACCTGATGTTTTGCGCGACGGTAAGGTGGGGAAAAAGTGCATAGTCCTGGAACATGAAGCCGATACCCCGGTCTTCTGGGGCAGCATCGGTGACGTCTTGCCCCGCGATATAAATTCGGCCTCTATGGGGCCGATAGAATCCGGCGATTGTCTCAAGAAGAACCGATTTGCCGGCTCCGCTCGGACCGAGGATGACGAAACTCTGACCCTTATCGAGGGTGATCGAAATGTCCCGCAGCTCGAAGGCGCCGACGCGGACCCAGACGTTCCTGAGTTCGAGGGCAGGGACGTTCACGATCGTGGTCTTCTGAAAGCCGTGCCGCCGTAGGCCAGATACCGCAAGAGAATGAAGAGCGCGAGCACAACCGTCAGAAAAAGGACGGCCATTGCCGAGGAATCGCCGAGGCCGAACTGCAGGAAGAGATCGTAGATTTTCACCGGAGCAGTCATAGGGTAATAGGAAAGCACGATCACTGCGCCGAATTCACTGATCGACCGCGCGTAGGTCAACATGAGCCCGGTCAGGATGCTCCGCCAGGCAAGGGGCATGGTCACGCGCACGAAGACGGCCCACGGTCGTGCACCGAGCGTACGCGCCACTTTTTCGAGGCGCAAGTCCGCGGCTTCAAACCCGACGCGGGCCGCATTTACCGTATAGGGCGCGCTCACAAAGAGCATCGCAACGACAATGCCGGCGAGACTGCCCCAGAACTGAAGACCGGTAAGGGCCCCGAGGGGAGCGCCGATGATGCCTGTGCGGCCAAAAACGAAGAGAAGGGCTATCCCGACGACCGTATGAGGGATTGTGAGCGGCAGATCGACGATTGCTTCGACGACGGCCTTGCCGGGAAAAGACATACGGGCTAAAAGGTATGCGAGGGGAACGCCCATGACTCCGCTGATCACCGAGGTGAGGAAGGCAGCCTTCAGGCTGAGCCAGATGGCAGAGCGCACGTCGGCCTCGGCTGCTACCCTGGTCACCGTCGCGAGGGTCTGACTCCCATACAAGCGCACCAGGGGCAGAAGGACAAAGACGACCAGAAGTCCGCCGAGGACGGAGAATACGAAGAATAGTGCTCCTGACCGGCCCAGTACCCTCGCAGCCATCTTATTCCAATTCTAACTCGGCGCTATCTTTGTTGCCTTCGTCATCTGCTCCTCGATGTACTGCAACTGTACACCTTCGTCGCTCCTTCTTCGGCGCCTCGATATCGTCATGATTTAGAATTGGAATTACTGCTTGGGCCATGCCGTGAGGACGCCTCGCAGGTCATTGGGCACCCTAGTCACGTCGCTCGCATAAGCCGGCGAGAGCGAACCGAAGCCATTGCGGGTGAGTATTTCCTGCCCCTCCTTGCCGACGAGGAACTCCATGAAAAGGAGCGCCCAGTCAGCGTGGGCGGCATTGTTCGGAATAGTCGCTCCGTAGACGATGGGTTTGCCGGCCAAGGGGCCGTTTATCGTTTGCACCGATGCACGGGAGTAGTAGGCCGCGCTCCTGGCATCCCCAAGATCGATTTGCGGCGGAAGCTGAAGGTATTTGAAATGGTGCTGCAGCGCATCGGAACGATAGATCGCCAGATAGTCGATTTGGCCTGATTCGAGGGCGGCGATGAGCTCCGTTTCCGTGTCGCGCATGTTTCTCTTGGGGGCGTTTGCGAGGACCGCCGATGCGAGTCCTGGTCGATTGTAGTATTTCTCGGCGAGCTCGAGCATCTGCATTGTCTGATAGCCCGAAGGGTCCGTGTCCGGATTCGAACGCCCGATCTCGACGCCCGGCCTTAAGAGCACCTCATACCAGTTCGTGGCAGTGATCTCATTGGCAAATTTGCTCCGCCCTGTGTAGACGAAGGTGATCGCGTTCGTCGCAAAGCCGACGTACCAGTCCGTATATTGCGTGCCGTCTCCGAAAAGGTATTTCGGGATAACGCTGTAGTCGGCCACTGCCACGACGTCGGCAATCTGGTGCAGCTCGGTGACCTGCTTCACCATCTTGACACTCCCGCCGAATTGAGCCTGAATCGTCACATTCGGATGCTCCTTCATGAATGCGGCGTCCATCTCTCTAAACGGTGCTGCGAGCGTGCCGGCCCCGAAGATCGTGAGCGTAATCGCGGGGCTTGCGGTCCCCTGGGCAACGGCACACCCATGCGTCGGAAGATGTGCTGTCACTCCGGCCGTTACCATGAGGAAAGCAATAAGAAGCTTCGCTGCGGTAAGGCTTTTCATGAGCGCCCCGGGCTTTCTCAAGGTTTCAGCACCGCCCCTTAAGGGCCGGGGCCTCGTCGCTCCCGCCTCCCCCCGGTTCAACCGGGGGGAGGCAATAAGGGGTGATCAGAACGGGTAATACCGGATGCACGCCATGATGGTGTTGAGCGTTTCGCCGTTTAAGCCGAAGACGTAGACGCGCGTGTAGGCATCCTCGAT
>CAYZAF010000599.1:0-3422 GCA_964476435.1 uncultured Syntrophaceae bacterium | reverse complement strand
ATCACCATGTTCCGCAAAGACTGAGCGCAGAAGTCCATGATCCATCCCATCTGGACGTTCTTCGGGTCCACGTCTATCCGGCGCAATTTCCTCTTGGCCAGCTCGGCATCCGAGTAGTTTCTCTCGTGCTGCATACGGGCGGTAAGGGCTACCATGGCAAGGTTGTGTGCGTTCATGATGTTGTTGATGTCCCCCGTGAGGCCGAGGGAGAACTCAGTCAGGGGAATTGCCTGGGCATTGCCTCCCCCTGCCGCGCTTCCCTTTACGTTCATGGTGGGGCCGCCCGAGGGCTGGCGGATGGCGCCGCAGACTTTCCACCCCCGCTTTCCCATGCCTTCCACAAGACCCATGGAAACCGTGGTCTTGCCTTCACCCAGAGGAGTGGGGGTAATGGCGGTTACCTCGATGTACTTGCCGTCCGGCTTCTTCTTCAGACGGTCGATGACCTTCATGAAGTCCACCCTGCCTATCCGGCCGTATCCGATCACCTCGTCCTTCTTGAGTCCCATCTCCTCGCCCAACTGCCACACCGATTTCATGTGTTTTTCCGCAGCTTCAGCTATTTGCCAGTCCGCCATCTTCGTCGCATCGTACGCCATGTGAGACCTCCTCGAGTATTGTACACAAGTTTGGTAACGTTCTATTATAAATTAAAGCACCGTTTTGTCAACCAGAATCTTGCATACAATCGTCCCTAAGTGACCGGAATGTTTTGTGAATTTTATCACAAGTCCCTGAACCGACCAGGGTCAAAAGCGATCATTTTCACAAACGCGGGCGTCCCTGGAGAGGACCACTTTGAGGTGCGCACTTTTGGGGAAGGGATATGTCACCCGTCGAGGTTGCTGAAAAGGGAGAAGTAGTAGGCCGCCTCCTCAATTTTTCCCCTCTTCTCGGCCCCCCGTGCCACGATCATACTTTTCCTCCGCAGCTCGGCCAGGGTCATCTGCGCCTGTTGGTCGGTAAGGACGCCGGACTCGAGCATCTTCACGAGGGCCCTAATGCGGTACGTGTCCATGGCCTCGTACGCGCGCGACAGCTGGTCCGCGTGGCCTCCCCTCTTCGCGATGAGGGGGCGGGGAATAAAGAGCACGGGGTACTTACATGAGATGCGGAGCCACATGTCATAGTCCTCGCACACGGGCAGGGACTCGTCGAAGAGTCCCACGTCGTCGAACACCTCCCTTCGTATGACCGCTGACGAGGGGCTGATGATGCAAAGGGGAAGGCATCGGTCGTAGATGGATCCGGAGTGCTTCCTGTGCCTCTTCTTCTGATTGAGCCGCCGGCCTTCTCTAAGCCATATTTCATCCGTGTAGCTCATGGCAAAGCTTTCCGCCTCCATGAGCGCCACCTGGATGGCGAGCTTGTCGCGCATCCATCGGTCGTCCGCATCGAGGAACGCGAGATACTCGCCCTTTGCAAGGGCAACGCCTAGGTTGCGGGCTGAGCTCACGCCTCCGTTCTGCTTCCACTCGTACCTGACCGGCAGGTTAGCCACCACGTCAAAAGAATTGTCCGTCGAGCCGTCATCGACTACGATGATCTCCCACTCCTTATAGGACTGGCCGAGCACCGACTCGAGGGCTTCCTGCAGGAAGGCACGCCTGTTGTAAGTGGTGATGATGATTGATACCATAGGGGAATCCGCTGCGAAAAAGTCCCGGACAATGGACTGTCTGTTCCTACTGGGACTCGGCCCCCGGGGGAACGATGAAGAACGTGGAGCACGCGAGGCGCCCTTCTTCCGGGTGCACCTCCACGAACAGGGAATAGACGCCCAGCTCCTGGCCGGCCGTGGCCAGGGCGTACCAGAACTTGTGGATCCTCGTCTTCTCACCCGCGTAGAGCCTGTACCCCGTCTCCTCTGCCTTCAGCTCTGCCTGGAGCGGTTTGCCGCCGTACGTGGCGTACATCTCCTCGAGCATGGGCCTCATCTGGCTTTCGGGCACCGCATTCTGGAACGCCCTTTCCATCTTTGCGTAGACCTCTCTGTGCTCGTCATTGATCAGAGCCTCCACGAGAGAGCGGCTGAAATCCGCTGCTTTCCGGTGCTCGAGGGAGGCCTGGTCTTCCTCCGTGGCAGGTGTCTCGCTCTCTTGCGCGAGCGGGCGCATGAGGTCTTCCACCGCGCGGAATTTCTCGGCGATATAGTCCAGGTGGGACTGGGGGGCTGCCTCCTCCGGCTTCGGCCCCTCGGCCGGCGTCTCTTCTCTCTCTTCTCCCGGGGGTGATACAGCTTCGTTGCGGTCCTCATCCTTCCAAAGCAGGTCTCCCGATGGGCCCTCCTTCTCCTCCCGGGCCTCGGAGGCAGGCGCGCCTATGGCTGGAGCCGCTGCTTCGCCAGCGGGTCCTGGAGCCCCATCCGTCAGCTCCCGCCAGGGGCGGCCCGACTCGTACCGGAGAAGACGCTGGGATATCTGTCCGTAGAGGAGTGGCTCCGATGCCTGATCCGTCTTCCCAAGGGCCTCCTTGGCCAGCTCGATGGCCCGCGAGAAGAGGCCTTCCTCCGCGTACGCTGCGGCAAGGGTGTCGAGAAGCACCGGGTTCCTCTCCCCGCCGTACACGACCGGCGCGAGCACGCCCACGGCCCGCCTCGCATCCCGCACGCTGTCGTCGGGACACGTGGCCAGGAGCCACGCTAGGCTGTTCTTGCCGTCGAGGGAGTCTGCCTCAGCTGCCCGCTCGAACCATTCCGAGGCCTTCCCATAGTCCCTGTCCACACCCCGACCCAGGGCGAAAAGGTAGCCGAGGTGCACCTCGCTGTCCGCGAATCCCTGGATGGCTGCCTTCTCATACCATCGGGCCGCCTCGGCCTCGCTTTTCGCAATCCCTCTGCCAAGCTCGTACATGAGGCCCACGGCGTCCTGGGCTGCCGCGATTCCCCCTTCGGCCGCCTTAAGGAGCAACTTGAACCCTCCCCGCTCGTCCGACTCCTCGAGGCACGCCATGCCCAAGCGGTACTGGAATTCCGGCCCCTCGGCCGCAGCCCTTTTTTTCAGATCCTTGCGCCCTGGCTCTTTGCGGCCTTGGGGAGGCCGCACCCTTTCAGGGTGCCCGGGTGATGCCACCCACATGAGCACGGACAGGCACAGAAGCACGAGAACGACGATCAGGAAACCCATTGGTTCTCTCTTGCCCTCACCACCATAACATCATAACCATGAATAGAGAGCCATTTCTACCATAAAAAAACAAACCCTCTCTCCCGTGGACTGGGCCGGTGCTCCTGGAAGAGAAAAATACCTTGAAAGACGAGAGCGCGGCCCCTTTGAGAAGGCTGTTCCTTCCGAAGCGCTCAAGCGCCTCCAGGTAGCCGCGGCCTCTTCTCTTCGGATTGTCCTTTTCGACTGATGATAGAGGTTTGTCAATTTGAAAAACAGGACTGCCCTAAAAGACGACAGCACCGTCCGCTTTCGAAG
>CAYZAF010000598.1:0-2261 GCA_964476435.1 uncultured Syntrophaceae bacterium | reverse complement strand
CGAAAAGTGCTTCTTAGCGTTCGGGGACTGAGCGCGGGGTACGGCAGCCTGATGGTCCTTCGGGACATATCCTTCTCCATGGAGCGGGGGGAGACCCTCGCGGTGATCGGGCCGAACGGCGCGGGGAAGACGACGCTTCTCTGGTCCCTGTCCGGCCTCGTGAAGCCGAAGTCCGGGGAGGTGACCTTCGAGGGGAAAGACGCAACCGGCATAGACTGCATGAAGGTCGTGAGGCTGGGCATCGGCCACGTCCTCGAAGGCATGCGGGTCTTCAGCTCCCTGTCCGTCGAGGACAACCTGATGCTCGGGGCCTATGGCCGCGACATATCGAAGGGGAGCAACATACAGGCGGTCTTCAAGTACTTCCCCGTTCTCGAACAGAGGAGGAGGCAGCTCGCCGGGTCGCTCTCAGGCGGGGAGAAGCAGATGCTCGCCATCGCCCGCACGCTCATGTCGAGCTTAAAGCTCCTCCTTCTCGACGAGCCTTCTGCGGGGCTCGCGCCGCTTCTCGTGAAGCGCCTCTTCGATATCCTCAAGGAATTGAGGCAGGAATACGGCCTCACCATCCTTCTCGTGGAGCAGAACGCAGAGATCGCCCTCGAGTTCGCCGATAGGGGCATGGTCCTCGCCCAGGGCCAGATCATGCTCGAGGGTGACGCATCCGCCCTCATGAAGGACAAGGAGGTAAAGAGGATCTACCTGGGGGAGGGGACGGTCTAAAGGCGTGGCTGAAGGGATGCCTCGAAAGGACGTGACCCTCTTGATGGCCAATTGCCCTTTTGCCTCGCTAAAAGGGAAAGGCAAGGTCAAGGCGATGGCCGGGCGCGGTGAGTGAGAAAGGGAGGTCGACACAATGGCGGGCATGACAGGCGAAACCGAAAAGGGGAGGGCGAGGGGCGTTTTTCACGGACGGATCTTCTACGGGTGGTATATCGTCGGTGCCTCCTTCGTCATCCTCTTCTTCAACGCCGGAGCCAGATACTGCTTCGGGGTGATGTTCAAGCCCATCGCAGCGGAATTCGGCTGGAGCCGCGCTGCGATCTCCCTCGTCTCTTCCGTCAACATGGTGGTCTTTGCCCTAGGCCTCATGGTGGTAGGAAAGGTCTACGACCGCTACGGGCCCAAGTGGGTCATCCTCGTCTCCACCCTCCTCATCTCCTCCGGGTTCGTGATGACCTCCCTCATGCACTCCCTCGGCCAGTTCTTTTTCTCGTACGGCGTCCTGGCCGCCCTCGGCGTGGCAGGAACGGGGGTCCCCTTGATGGCGACCCTGACGAGCAAATGGTTTGACAAGCGGCGCGGCGTGGCGATAAGCCTTTCCCTGTCAGGGAACTCCATGGGACAGTTTCTCCTCGTCCCCTCCTTGAGCTTGATCGCAGTGGGATTCGGCTGGCGGGCATCCTACCGGTCCATCGGGATCGTCATGCTCGTCGTCAATGTGCTCCTCGCGCTCTTTGTGATCAAGGGAGATCCGCAGCATCTGGGCCTCGCACCCCTGTCGGATAAAGGAGGTTTGAGCAGGGAGGGGGGGCCGAAGGCGCCCCTGACGCAGCTTGAGGCCGGGCGAGATTTCGGGCTGAGGCAGGCCATGGCAACACCTTCCTATTGGCTGTTCCTGATCCTGATGTTCGTGTGCGGGGGCGGCGACTATTTCGCCACGACCCATTTCATCCCCCTGGCCACGGACAACGGCATTCTACCCCTTACTGCCGGGACCATGCTCGGCTGGTACGGGGCCATGAGCCTCGCGGGCATCCTCATCGCAGGACCCGCTGCTGACCGGATCGGCAACAAGGTCCCCATTTTCCTCACCTTCATGCTCAGGTTCTTCCTGTTCCTCCTCATTCTCCGATACAAGAACCTGGGCTCTTTCTACCTGTTCGCCCTTGCCTTCGGCTTCACCCATCTGATCACCGCGCCCCTCACGCCCATGCTCATCGTGAGGATGTACGGAGCGGCCAACCTTGGCATCCTGACCGGTTTCGTCAACACGGTGCATTTTCTCGGCGGGGCTGCGGCCGTGTACATGGGAGGTCTCGTCTATGACAGGACAGGCAGCTATCAGCTTGCCATCGGCGTTTCTGCTGTGGCAGCCCTGGTGGCCGTGGCCTGCTGCCTGGGCATCAGGGAGCGCTGGCATGGGCAGCCGGTAGATTCCACTCTCGTATCATGTATGTAAGGTCGTGCTGAAAGCCGGGTCTAGGTGTATCGGCCAACCGCATGTTCAGGATCGCGATCTGGGGCGCGCTCTTCGCCATGCG
>CAYZAF010000597.1:0-2965 GCA_964476435.1 uncultured Syntrophaceae bacterium | reverse complement strand
GGGGTCTTCCACGACCTCTTCGACGGTGTTGACCCTCGATATGGCGATCGTTGCCTTGTTGCAGAGCTCGATCATTTCGTCGGTGCCCTTTGTCTTCGTGCATGTGGTGATCTCTCTGTTCAGGTTTGCCACGTCGAGGATCCTGCCGCTATTCTTTTCGTATTCCGGCCTCGCGAGCTTTTCGAACCCGGGGAGCTGGGAAAAGGAGGCCCACTGGCGATCGTTCCCAACGGCGATGTATACGTACCCGTCTTTCGTCTCGTAGACGGAGACGGGGGCAAAGAACTCGTGCGTATTGCCGCGGCGGCTGATCCGCTTGCCGAAGGATTTTGTCAGCGTGATGGGCACGGTGAGCCACGACGTCGTCGACATGAACATGGATACGTCTATCCTGTCGCCGGCGCCGGTGAGGGCCCGTTTGCAGAGCGCCTTCATGACGAGGCCGTACGCGTGCTCGCTCGTTCCCATGTCGGGCAGCGGTATGCCGACCACCTGGGGGTCTTCGCCCGCCTTGCCGGTGAGCTCCATGAGTCCCCCTCTCGCCTGGAGGATGGGGTCGTACGCCGCTTCATTGCTCTGCGGCCCGAACCCGCTGAGTCCCACCCAGATAAGGTCTGCCTTGACTGCTTTGAGTGTCTCGTAGTCTATACCGAGCTTCTCGTAGTTCCGGGGAAGCTGGTTCGTGGCAAATATGTCGACCTTCAGCTTGACGATGAGCTCCTTGAGGAGCGAGCGCCCTTCCGGCGACCCCAGGTTGAGGGTAATCGCCTTCTTGCCCGCATTTATGGCCATGAAGTACGTGTTCATCCGTTCTTCGCCAAGCCTGTTCTCGCCGATCATGCGGTTCGGATCGCCCAAGGAGGGGTGCTCGAGCCTGATCACCCTCATCCCGTCCATGGCGAGCCGGTAGCTCAAATAGGGAAGGACGGTTGCCTGTTCCAGGGAGAGCATCGTCATGTTCCTGAAAACGTCGGTCATGTCATCCTCTTGGAACGTGCCTCCCGATCAACGATACCAACCCGTTTTCGCAAACCGTGGGGCACGACGTATCGGCGGCAAAGGGCATGGGCGCCCTTCGGGCTTGGGAGCAGATTGCGCAAGTAGGCTCCTCAGTGATGACGGGTGAGAAGACTCTTCTCGCGCATTTTTCGGTTGACACAAAAATCCCATTACCGGTAGGATATTTCTTATATGTATACTGTATACCGTTTTCCGTCCAGTATAGAAAAACAGGCGATTGTTTGTCAAGCACTTTTGGACGGGATACGGGTGAGGAACCAAGGAGGAAGGAGAAGATGAGGCTGCCCCCTTTCCACTATCTCGCGCCCCGGACGCACGCCGAGGCCCTGGAGATGATGCGCCGATATAGAGGGAAAGTGAGGATCTGCGCCGGGGGGACGGATGTGATGAACCTCCTGAGGCTGAGGCTCCTCACTCCTTCCTACGTGATGAGCCTGAAAGGTGTGGCCGGCCTGACCGGCATAAAGAGAAGAAGGGGCGACCTTGCCATCGCGGCCGGCACTACGCTACGGGATGTCGAGGAGGCACCGGAGATCCGCCTGTCTCTCCCGGGTGTCGCCCAGTCAGCCGGGCTCGTGGCCGCGCCGCCGATCCGTAACGTGGCGACCATAGGCGGCAACCTCTTGCAGGATACGCGGTGCCTCTTCTACAACCAGTCGGAATTGGTCAGGGAAGCCGCTGCCCCCTGCCTGAAACAGGGGGGCAGGGTATGCGCTGCGGTGAAGGGAAGCAAGCGCTGCTTCAGCGTCTATCAGGGCGACATGGCGCCATCCCTCATCGCCTTTGGCGCAAGGGCCATCGTGAAAAGGAAGGGGGGGTCAAGGACGGTTCCGGTAGAGGCGCTCTTCTCCGGCCGCGGCACCCGACCGCTCTTTCTGGGGGACGACGAGATGCTCACCCATATCATCATCCCCATCCCCAAGGGTGTCTACGGCTCCTCCTACCAGAAGCTGAGGCTGCGCACCGGCCTCGAATACCCCCTCATCTCCTCGGCGGTCTTCATTGGTATGTCGAAGAAGGGGGAAATCGACCGCGCCCGCGTGGTGATTGGAGCGGCCGGCCCGGCTCCCATCGTCGACGATGAGGCGGCGGCTTCCCTCATTGGCAGGCGGCCGGAAGAGGTGAATCCAGAGGAGGCCGCCGATCATGCCGGGAGCATCGCACGGCCCGTGGACAATCTCGCAATGGCCGGCCAATACAGGAAAAAAATGGCGAAGGTCTTCACGAAGCGGGCCATCGAGGCAGCGTTGGCTGCCCTCGGGAAGGCAGGTGCGTCATGGTAAAGATGGAGAAGCAGCGCATAACCCTGCAGGTCAACGGCGAGGTTCACGAGGTCTATGCCTTTCCGAACATGACGCTTCTCGAAGTGCTCAGGGAAGAGCTGCACCTGACAGGCGCAAAGGAGAGCTGCGGACAAGGGGCGTGCGGTGCCTGCACGGTCCTCCTCGACGGCCTCCCGGTGAGATCGTGCCTCCTTTTGGCCCGTGAGGCCGAAGGCAGACAGGTCGTGACCATCGAGGGCCTCGCCTCCGGGGGCAAGCTCCATCCCATCCAAGAGGCCTTCATCGAGCACCATGCAATCCAGTGCGGCTTCTGCGCGCCCGGCATGATCCTGACCGCCAAGGCACTCCTCGACCGCACGCCCGACCCGACCGAAGGGGAGATACGTCGTGCCCTGGCCGGCAACATCTGCCGCTGCACAGGCTACGTGAAGATAGTGGAAGCGATAAAGGCTGCAGCAGCCAGGGAGAAGTAGGGAAATGAAAGAATTCTCCGTCATCGGGAAAGGCTCCAAGAGGGTGGATGCGAGCGCAAAGGCGACGGGTGAAGCGCTCTTCACCGCCGACCTCTCTCTCCCTCGCATGCTCGTTGGCAAGGTCTTACGCTCTTCCCTCGCCCATGCGAGAATCCTGAACGTCGATACGTCGGCTGCTGAGAAACTGCC
>CAYZAF010000596.1:0-3536 GCA_964476435.1 uncultured Syntrophaceae bacterium | reverse complement strand
CCCAATGACGAGCTTGCCCACGTTCACCGGGTGGAAGGCGTCCACGTCTTTGTCCGGATCGATGGCGTAGAGGACCTTCGTCTCGTTCACGTGCTTGGGCAGGGGAAGCTGCACGAGTATGCCGTGGATCTTAGGGTCCTTGTTGTACTTCTGTATGAGGGCGAGGAGCGCTTCCTCCGTGATGTCGGCTGGCTGGTTGTCCTGGACGGAAAAGAAGCCCAGCTCGTGCGCCGTCTTCTGCTTACCAGTGACATAGCTCACCGAAGCGGGGTTCTCGCCCACGAGTATCGTGACGAGCCCCGGGGTCACCCCGTGCTTCTCCTTGAGCTTGACCACTTCCTGCTTGATCTCCTCTCTGATCTCCGCTGCTATCTGCGTTCCGCTTATGATTTTCGCCGCCATCGCTGCTCCTTTCTTTAGATAGTTTTTTTGAAGATGCCGTATGCGTCCTCCAGGGCAAGGCTTGTGCCTGCGAGGGAAAAGACGCTGCCGCCCTCTGCATCGAGCGTGAAGAGGGTTGCATCCTCGTGGATGATGCCCCCTGCCTCCATGCCCCTCTCTTTGACGAGCCGCTCCACGTCGTCGGTGCGCTCTGCCTGAACGCGGTTTATCACCACATGGGACTTGCCTATTCTCAGCTTAAGCTCTCCCACCAGCTCAAGGATCCTCCCCGCAGTCATGATGCCCCTGGCAGTTGCGTCAGAGACCACGAAGAGGTGGTCCACATCCTGCGTCACGAGCCTGCTCATGTGCTCCATGCCCGCCTCGTTGTCGACGACGACGAAGGAGTAGCTCTCCTTGAGGATGTCGATGTGCTTCTTCACGAGGGTATTGGCTGCGCAATAGCAGCCCTGCCCCTCGGGCCTGCCCATAACGAGGAGGTCGAAACCCCGCCCTTCGGCCAGGGACTCGTGTACCTTGAGCTCCATCCAGGTCTCCTTCGTCATGCCAGCGGGCACATCCGTTTTCATGGTCTCCCTGGCGTCGCCGATGGTGGCATAGGACTCCATGCCGAGCACCTCGTTGAGGTTCGAGTTGGGATCGGCGTCCACGGCGAGGACCGGACCTCTCTTCACGACTTCCGTCAAATAGCGGACGAGAAGGCCGCCCAACGTGGTCTTTCCCACACCTCCCTTTCCCGCCAAAGCGAAGATCTCAGGCATGCCTTCCAATCCTCTCTCTCGAGCCGGAGACAAGCTCCATCACGCGGGGAAACTCGCGATCGTCCGTGTGGGGAATGAAGAGGGCCGCCATAAATTCGTTCATGAACGCGGGGTTGCTCGAAAGCTCGATGTTCGTCATGGACCTCGCTATCTGCCGAGCCTTGTCGAGAAGCTCCCGGGAAAAAGTCATGAGCCGTGCCCCGAGAAGGGAGCCGTTGCCGATAAAGACGAACTTCTCCGGGGCCACATCCGGTAGAAGGCCGATGGTCTGAGCCCTCTCTATGTTGAGGTAGCGGCCGAATCCGCCGGCGATGATCACCTTGTCCACATTGCGGAAGGTGAGGCCCAAACTGCTGAGGAGCGTCCTGCAGCCGGCGTAGACTGCGGCCTTCGCCCTGATGAGGTTGTCGAGATCTGCCTCGGTGAGGGCAATGTCCCTTCCGATCTGCGTCTCTTTCGCCCAGGCGAGCACGTACTCCCAGCCGACTTCCCCCTCCCGCACGCGGTTTGTTTCGAGGTCCCGCCGGATCCGTCCGTCCCGGTCGATAATGCCCGTCTCGAAGAACTCGGCAACGGCGTCGATCAGCCCGGAGCCGCAGATGCCTGCCGGACGCGTTCTGCCCACGGTAAGGAGCATGGGCTCATAGGTGGACGGGTCGATGCTCACCTGCTCGATCGCGCCGGAGCCAGCCCTCATGCCGAACCTGATGCCGCCGCCTTCGAAGGCCGGGCCGGCGGAGCAGGACGTGCAGGTCAGCCAGTCCTTGTTCCCGATCACGATCTCGCCGTTCGTCCCTATGTCGAGAAAGAGGGCGACCTCGCCCCTCTGGAAGATGCCGGATGCGAGAACGCCTGCCACGATGTCCCCCCCCACGTAGGAGGCGACGCACGGCGCAACATAGGCAAGGGCATGATCACCCACCTCGAGCCCCAGATCCCTCGCGCTCACGGGCGGCATGGCATTGAAGGCAGGCACGTAGGGGGCGAGCATCAAGTACTTGGGGTCCACGCCGCACACAAGGTGGGTCATGGTCGTGTTGCCGGCGAGAGCCACGTGGGAGATCCACTCTGCCTCCACTCTGCCCAGCCGGAGCAGCTCCCTTATGATGCCGTTGATGGTGGAAAGGATCACCTCCCGGAGCCGGTCGAGGCCCCCTTCCTTCTGGGCGTACATGATCCTCGATATGACGTCCTCGCCGTAGCTTATCTGGCCGTTATAGTCGGCGGCCTCTCCGAGGACGCAGGACTGGATGCCCCCGTCGGAGGCATTCTCCTGCCTCACGTCACGGCAGTGGGAGAGGTCGAGGAGCTGCCCCCACACCGTTGTCGTTCCGATGTCGATGGCGATCGAATAGTGCTTCTCCACGGTGTTACCGGGCTCGATCTCGGTCAGCCTCAGGTCCCCGTCCGTCGCGTCCATGGTGACGGTGACGCGCCAGTCCGCCTCCCTCAATGTCTGGGCGAGCTTCTTTACCACCCGGAGATCGAGTGACACCTCGCCCTTCTTCAATGCGCGCACGAGCCTTCCTAAGTCGTTCATGTTGTCTTCGGCCGAGGGCGGCGGAAGCTCGACGTATTCCTTGAAAACCGAGGGGTCGACTGACCAGTCCCTGACGAGTTGGTCGAGGGCTGCCGCTGAAAGGATGCGGGGCGATGTCTCCCTCCTCTTAAGCGCGATCTTGTCCACCTGGGACTCGAAGGGGATCTCGATGGCCACATCGCTCAAAGGCCTGGTCCTGCACGCGAGGCGTACCCCCGCCTCATAGTCGGCATCGGGGAGGGCTGGAGAGGGGCTCGAGTCCACTTGCCCTTCCCGTACCAATATCCGGCATTTCCCGCAGGCACCGTTCCCCCCGCAGCTCGCATTGATGTGGACCCCTGACCTCATGGCGGTCTCGAGGATCGTCTCGTCTGCAAGGGCGGGGAAGACCCTGTCCCTGGGCAGGAATTTTACCTTATTCACACCGGCCAATCACACCCTCGTGCTGTCTAACGATCATATGGGGCTTTTCAGCCTTCCTTTTAGACCGGGCATGGGCACGCAAAAAAACGCCTTTCCACGCCCGGCCGAGGAAATGGCCGGTCTTGCCCCTCCTGTCTCGGCCAGCCTTTCAGTATGGTAAATCGTTTTCCGATTGCCTACCGCGCTCCCTAATATTCTATCAGGTCCCACTCTCCTTTCAAGGGGGGTCATGGGCCTGAACATTCTTGTTGACAAGGCAATCCGCGGCACATAGAATTGGTGCATCAATTCACCATGGTGAATCATGTATGACGCGCCTATCGTAAGAAAGGCAGTCGAGGTTATCAAGCTCATCGTGAAAGAGCACCTGGAAGAGGTCTCCAGGACGCGGGCGCAGGGGTATGCGGTCG
>CAYZAF010000595.1:0-2133 GCA_964476435.1 uncultured Syntrophaceae bacterium | reverse complement strand
CAATCACGTTCTTATTCCAATTCTAACTCGGCGCTATCTTTGTTGCCTTCGTCATCTGCTCCTCGATGTACTGCAACTGTACGCCTTCGTCGCTCCTTCCTCGGCGCCTCGATATCGTCATGATTTAGAATTGGAATTACGCGCGATTCCTTCTCCAGAGGGCACAAGGCCGCCGCTCTCTATAGGCCTGAGCCTATTGCCGGTATTCTTCGAGGAAATCCGCCATCTTCTGGGCGACGGATCTGATCTCGTCAACCGTGGGAAGAAAGACAACGCGAAAATGATCGGGTTCGGGCCAGTTGAAGCCGGTCCCCTGGACGAGCAAGACCTTCTTCTCCAGGAGAAAATCGAGCAAGAACTTTTGATCGTCAAAGATACGGTACCTCTCCGTATCGATCCGGGGGAAGACATAGAGGGCCCCCTTAGGCTTTACGCACGTGATGCCGGGGATGGAGCTGAAAGACTCGTAGGCGGCATTCCTCTGTTCGTACAGCCGTCCGCCGGGAGAGATCAGTTGCGTCAGGCTCTGGTATCCCCCCAGGGCGGTCTGAACGGTGAACTGGGCAATCATGTTGCCGCACATCCTCATGTTCGCCAGTACGTCGAGTCCTTCGGAGACGTAATCCTTTGCCGAAGCCTTTTTCCCGCTCACGATCATCCATCCGGCCCTGAGGCCGGGAATGCGGTGGGACTTTGACAGCCCGTTGAAGGTGACGAACAGGATATCGTCGGCGAGCGTCGCTATGGGAGTGTGTTTTGTCCCGTCGTAGAGAATCTGATCGTAGATCTCATCGGCAAAGACGATCAGTTGATGCCTCTGCGCCAGCTCCACGATCTTGAGGAGCACGTCTCTGGAATAGACGGCCCCTGTGGGGTTGTTGGGGTTGATCACGACGATGCCCCTGGTCTTCGCGCTTATTTTCGATTCCATATCCGAAAGGTCTGGATTCCAGTCAGAGGCTTCGTCGCACCTGTAGTGAACGGCCTTACCTCCGGATAGGTTCACCGCCGCGGTCCACAGGGGATAGTCAGGCGCAGGAACGAGCATCTCGTCGCCATTGTTGAGGAGGGCCTGCATGGACATCATGATCATCTCACTCACGCCGTTTCCCACGTAGATGTCTTCTATCTGCACGCCAGCGATGCCTTTTATCTGACACTGCTGCATGATGGCCTTCCGTGCGGAGAAGAGACCTTTTGAATCGCCGTAGGCCTGCGCCAGCCTCACATTGAGCGCCACGTCGCGAATGATCTCGTCCGGTGCCTGGATGCCGAAAGCAGGTGGATTTCCGCTGTTCAGCTTGACGATGGAGTATCCTTCTTCCTCGAGGCGCTTCGCCTCCTTGAGAAGGGGGCCCCGGATCTCGTAGCATATGTTGTTCATCTTCTCTGATTTCAATATCTCAGGCATACCCTTCTCCCGGCCTTGTTCCCCCTTAGAAGCGGTTCCGAACGACGATCCTGCTCTTGGTTCCCCGGTCAGTTATCTCTTTGACGGCCAGAGACACGCGATTTTCGGCGTCGAGGGCTCCCCAATAGGTATCGAGGACAACCTCGGCCTTCCCCTTGCACGGCAGGAGGAGGGGGTCCCCCTGAAAGGGGGGCAGAGGATCGCCGTCCCCTGAATATGTCGTGAGCCCCATGCCCAGCCCGGCCGCGGGTATGGCCGGATAATAGTAGTGACGATCCGTAAAGGAGGGGTCTATGGGATTTGCTTTGAGAATGGCGAGCACTGCACCTACTGAGGATGGCCCGAACCGGAGCATCCCGCTGATCCTGGGAGTGAAGTTGGGTGCATCCGGCTCCCTCTCCCGGCCGGACAGGGCCTCTTCGATGGTGCACCCTTTCTTGATGGCATCGTACATGGTCCTGGTCTGATCGCCATTGCTTACCAGGTAGATCCCGGGGAGGTCGAGCATGGCATCGTAGATGATGAGGGTCGGATCCTTCACGAGCCCGGGGTCCACCGGCTCGGTCCTCAGAGAGCCCCCCTCGGCCACGAACCGACGGTTGCGGCTGTTCGTGCTGCGCCCCATGATCCAGTAGAGAATGACCCACGTGTCCTCATCCGACCTCCCGATGACCAATCCCCTGCCCGGGTAGGGGTTGCGTGCCAGGTGGCTTTGAAAATTC
>CAYZAF010000594.1:0-1672 GCA_964476435.1 uncultured Syntrophaceae bacterium | reverse complement strand
TTCCTCGGCGCCTCGATATCGCTTCGATTTAGAATTGGAATAAGAGGGGATGGCCTCAAGACCCCCCCCTTTCTCGATGGAGCCCCTCGTCCTCATGGAAACAGGGAGGGTGAGGCATTAGATTTGTTTATGAAATGGACTTCAAGGCCCGTGCCTGGTGCAAAAGGGTCGATCCCATGGGCAAAGGGCCTTGGCTCGTTAAGGATGAGGGGAGGGGCAAGACGGCAATGGAATCGATTGTCCAGGAAAGGAGGGGGATATGCGGGGTCTGCAGCGCGGGCTGCTGGATCATTGCAAGCTATGACGGCCTTGGCAGGCTTGTCCGGGTGAGGCCTGATGAGGGTTCTCCCATGGGCATAACCTGCCCGATGGGAGAGCACTCCGCTGACATCATCTACTCGGAGCACCGCCTCCGCCACCCTTTGCGCAGAAAAGGCCCGAAGGGGACATACGCATTCGAGCGCATCAGCTGGGACGATGCCTACGACATCATCGTGAGTAGGCTAAACGATATCAAGGCCACATACGGACCAGAGGCTGCTGCCATCTACACGGGAACAGGGAGCTTCGAGCTCTCCCTGTGCGATGTCTTTCAGCCGGCTGGCGTGGCCGTCTCCTCTGCCTCGAGCGTCCTTTTCCCCTATGGATCGCCCAACACCATGGGAGTGGGCGCCTTGTGCTACGTGTCGTATGGTATGATCGCTCCCCATCTCACGACCGGGAGGATGCTCTTCAACATGTTCAGCGACGTGGAGCATGCGCAGCTCGTGATCGTGTGGGGCACAAACCCCGCCACCGATTCCCCTCCTGTCGAAATGAACAGGATCATCGCTGCCAAAAGGCGAGGGGCCAGGATAGTGGTCATCGATCCGCGGCGGACTGCCACGGCAAAGGCAGTGGATGCCCAATGGGTGCCCATCAGGCCCGGCACGGACGGAGCATTAGCCCTCGGCATGTGCCACGTGCTCATCCGGGAGGAGCTGTACGACGAGCGCTTTGTGCGTGACTGGGCGAGGGGCTTCGACGACTTCGCCCAATACGTGCAGCACTTCAGGCCCGACGTAGTGGAGCACATCACCGGGGTCCCGGCCGACGTCGTCGTTTCCCTTGCCCGAGAGATGGCCGCGGCCAGCGGGGTGTCGCAGCTCATGTTCACCGGCATGGAATACAGCGCGAGCGGGGTGCAGGCCATCAGGGCAACCCTCGTACTGTGGGCCCTGGCAGGTCAGCTCGATGTGCCAGGCGGCTTGTGCTTCTCCATGAAGGGGAACCGCTTTCCCGTGAACCGGGAGGGCCTCATCAAGAACCCCGTCGCCAATCCCCGTCTGGGACGCGACAGGTTTCCCGTGTACATTCTTTACCGCGACGAGGCGCATGCCATCGCGCTGCCTGAATCGGTGCTCGAGGGGAACCCTTACAAGATCAGGCTCCTGATCATCCTCGGCGCGTCCATCACCACCTCGTGGCCCAACCCGGCCTTGTGGAAAAAGACCCTCAGCAACCTCGATTTCCTCGTCTCCATTAATGTGCAGCTTACCGCGGACAGCGCCTATGCGGACATCGTTCTGCCGGCTGCGACCTCCTACGAGATCGAATCGTACATGATCTACGGTCCTCTTTTCAGGATCCGCGAGCGCCTCGTCGAGCCTGTCGGCGAGTGCCGGAACAGCTT
>CAYZAF010000593.1:0-9622 GCA_964476435.1 uncultured Syntrophaceae bacterium | reverse complement strand
CCTTATGCATCGGGAGAAGGCGCAAGTCGCGATTCTTTCTCGATTCGTTGTTTTATGTCCTCCCTCAACACCTTCTTATCCACCTTGCCGATTTTCGTCATGGGAAGGTCTTCAACAAACTCGATTCTTTCAGGCAGCTGTTGCAGGGATGCTCCCCCCTCCTTGAGGAAGGAGATCACCTCTGCAAAGGCCAGATTCACTCCTGGCCGAAGGACCGCGTAGGCGCAGATCCTCTCGCCGAGCACTTTATCGGGCATTCCTATAACCGCAGCGTCCCTGATCCCTTGGTGGGCGCTCAACCGGCGCTCGATCTCCAGGGCACTGATCTTCTCGCCGCCCCTGTTGATGATGTCCTTTATCCGGCCCGTTATCGTGATGTTCCCGAATTCATCCTTCCGTGCCTTGTCTCCTGTTTTGAAGAAACCGTCCGGGGTGAAGATCTGGCTGTTCTCTTCCTCGGACTTGAAATATCCTGTGAAGATGCCCGGGCCCTTGGAGACGAGTTCCCCCTCGGCGAAGGGGGGCACTTCGTTTCCCTCGTCGTCGACGACCTTGATGGTATCGTAAGGGCAGGCCGGTCTGCCCACGCTGTCGCAGATGATGTCGATGCTGTCTTTTGGTCTCGTGGCCGTATTGGTGCCCTCGGAAGAGCCGAAGCCGTTGATGAAGATGCAGGGCAGCTTGTCGTATACAGCGCGAACCAAGTCGGGAGAGCTCGGTGCCCCGCCGACCGATATCTTCTTGAGTGAGGTCAGGTCATACTTCTCGAGCCCCTCCATGTCGACGATCCTCGTGATGAGGGCAGGCACCGAGGGTATGGCCGTCACCTTTTCCCGTTGCACCCATTCACAGATGTCTTCTGGCCGGGTTGAGTCGAGAAGGACGAGCTTCGCGAAATTGAAGAAGGCCGCTCCTATGGCCCAATGCATGGCCATGCTGTGGCCGAGGGGTGTGATTGCCATGAGCGTGTCGTTGCTCGTGATCTCCCAGACCCTCGAATGGTACTCGACGTTCGTGATATAGGAATTGTGGGTGCGGACGCTCGCCTTTGGCAGGCCCGTAGTGCCGCCGGTGGGCATGATGTGGGAAACCTCATCGGGGTCGGGTCTGCGCGCCTCGAGGGCCTTGAGATTCTCGGGCGTCATCTCCGCGGACGCGATCAATCTGTCCATGGTCAGAAAAGGGGATATTTCCCTTTCGGGCCTCACCAGGATCACGTGCCCGAGCTGAGGGTTCTCCTTGAGCACATCATCGATGATAGGCAGATAATCGGTCTTGCCGTGCCATTGCGGCACCATCCACGCAACCGGCTTCGTGAGGCTGCACAGATGGTTTATCTCCGATTGATTGTGGCGCGGGATGAGCAGAAGGGTCAGGGCGCCGATCTTCTGCATGGCGAAGAAGCTCAGGATGTATTCATGCCAGTTGGGGAACTGGAGGAGGACCCAATCCTTGGGCCGGATCCCGAGCTGCATGAGACCGATCGCAAGGCGATCGACCTTCTCCCTCAGCTCGGAATAGGTCCATCTGCCCGCGCCGTCGACAAGACCGACCTTGTCGGGGTAGATATCCGTGGCTTTGTCGAAGAGATCGCCCCAGGTCATGCCGAGCCACCATCTTCTTTTGTTGTACCTCTCCTTATCCGCTGCCGCGTATTCCCTAAAACCCTCTATAGCCACGGCTATCCTCCTCTCGCAGGGCCCATCTGTTTCATCCCAGGCCCGAATCGTCGCCTCTCGCCGGGCCACTCGCTCCCTTAGTCTCAATCGGCAATCGGCGGGCTCCCAAGCCGCCCAGAGTCCCTAGGTTGGACCAGCCGCTCCCAGGTCAGGCTCGAACGCGTCTATAGCAGGGATATCGAAGGGCAAACCATAGGCCTTCCATTTATTCCGGACCTTCTCATAGGTGGGCTTCGTCAGGCGGGTACGCCTGGAGAAGGTCTTGAGGAATCTGTGCTCTTTGCACGCATTGATGATCGTCTTGGAGCCGTAAGGCCTCTCCTCGGCCGGATTCTTCGTGGGATCGAGGTAGGTGGACCATGTATTCCTGAGGATGTCGATGTCACTGGCCGGATCGCAGCGCGTAGACATGGCCCAGATCACCTGGTCGATGTCGGTCGGATCGACATCGTCATCCACGACCACGATCCACTTCGTGTAATAGGCTCCGCCCGAGCATTGTGCGGCGAGCGCCGCTGCCTGAGCCGCGTGTCCGGGGTATCGCTGCTCGATCGAGACCACGACCATGCCGAAGCCGCCAGCTGCAGAAGGAACCGAATAGACGCCCCGTATGCCGGGGATGCCGATTGTCTGCAGATCGTCCCATATCTTGGCCGAGCGCGCGATGCCGAAGAAGAGGTTCTGCTCGCAGGAAGGGTGATCGGCCATGAGGGCGGCGGTAAGGATGGGCTCGTTCCTGTGCCGTATGCACGTGATATCGATGGCCTGTGTGGGGCCTCCCGGGCGGCCGTAGTAACCCTGGAACTCGCCGAAGGGGCCTTCCGGCTGTAAGGACTCCGGATAAGCTATGCCCTCGATGACGATCTCGGCATGGGCGGGTACGAGAAGATCGACCGTCTTGCCCCTCACGACCTCATAGGGCCTCCCCATTATTCCGCCCGCGCCGTCGTATTCGGAGATGTTCTTCGGAAAGCCCATGGCTCCGCAAATGAAAAGAAGCGGGTCTGTTCCGTAAACAGCAGCCACCTGGCATGGCTCCCCCCTGCTCCAGCATCTCTCCCGGTGGAGTATTGCATCCTTGCCGGGGGAGACGTAAAAGCCCACCTGTTTTCTGTTCATGATCATCTGGCGGTACGTACCCACGTTGAGATAACCGCTGTCGGGGTCTCTTGTGATGATCGCGTCTGCGGTCCCGATGTACCTTCCGCCGTCGTGGCGCCACATCTTGGGCGCGGGAAACATGGTAATGTCTATCTCTTCGCCCAATATGACATTCTCATTGATAGGCGCGTCCCCATCATCGATCTCGCGGGGTGGAATCCGCCGCGTGTAGAGGTCCTTCGTCATCCTGATCATGTCGAGAGGGTGTTGGTTAAGAGGCAGACCCAGGGCAAGAGCGATCCTGTTCAGGCTGCTGCCGAGGATGTTGCTCAAGACCCTGTTTCCCTTCGGGTATCCCTTTACCTTTTCAAAAAGCAGCGCCGGCCCGCCGATCTTCTTGCCCGCTAAATAGGTGACGGCGGAAAGCTCTTCGTCCCAATCGACTTCCTCGGTGATCCGTGCGAGCTCACCTATCCTTTCCACTTCTTTGAGCCAGTCCCTCAAGTCAATCCAACCTACCATAGTTCCCTCCATTAAACCGTGTTGCCCGCCCCCTTGCTGACTCTCCTCACGTGGGCTAACAGAATCCCGATAAGCCCTACGATGACCAGCGCGCCTATCGCGTTGCCTCCGAAAATCTGGAACATAGACCAGTCGAGCCTAATGAAGATGCCCCCTATAAGCGGGGCGGTAGTCGCGCCGCATCGTCCGACGGCGTATGCCCAGCCGACTGCGGAGCCGGTGATCTCCTCAGGGTAGGAGAGGGTCACGAGGGCAACGAGGCCGCCCACCGTTCCGTAAATAAAGAGCCCACAGACCAGGGAGAAGGCGATGACTACATAAAAAGGGCTCGTGGCGAAGTACCCGAAGCCCAGGAGGCTCAGGAATCCTAATATATAGCCTCCCTGGATTATCCTGTAGGGGTTCTTGAACTTGTCCATCAACCGGCCTATGATGGGCGTCGCTATGATGGAGGCGAAATTGACGAGGGCGAAGACCAGGCTGTACTGCGCGACTGATGCGCCGATCATCTTAAAGAGCGTGGGAGCCCAGGAGTTCATGAGGTACAGGAGGTAGTAGCCAAGGAAAAAGCATATCCACAGCAGCACGGTCCTGGTTGTGCGCCCCTCCAGGAAGAGGTGCTTGACGGGCACGCCGGCCCGCCTCCGCTCGGCCGAATAGAACTCGACATCCCTTTCCCCTGCTAGGGCCGGAGCGATCCTGGCGAGGATGGCGCGCACCTTCTCCTGGCCTAAATCCCTCCCTAGAAGGAACCTAGGGGACTCGGGCAGGAGGAAGAGCATAAGGAGCGCGAGCACGAGGGGCAGGGTCCCCACGACGAAGACTGACTGCCAGCCGTAGTGGGGGATTAGGTATATGGCAGAAAGGCCGGCCACCGTTGCCCCCAGGGGGACGCCTGTGTACATCAGAGAGGCGAGAAATGCGCGGGAGCGCGCGGATGTGTACTCGGTGGCCAGCGCGATGGCCGTGGGCACCGCACCGCCCATGCACAGCCCCGCGATGAACCGGAATAAAGCCAGCTGCCACACGCTCGTGATGAAGGCGCAGAAGAGCGTGAAGAGGCCGAAGAAGAAGGCGCAGAAGACGAGCATCCTCTTGCGCCCGACGCGGTCCCCAAGCATGCCCAGGATGGCCGCGCCGATGAGCGGCCCGAACTGTCCCGCGCTGATCGCCACGGCGAGGGCGTGGGGCTTGACGCCCAGGTACTCGGCGATCTTGGGCACGGCCACGGCGATGACGGTCAGGTCAAAGCCGTCCATCAGCAAGCAGCAAAAACAGAGCACACCAACCAACACCTGGTACGAGGTGAAAGGAACGGAATCAAGAACTTCTGTTACACTTACTGCCCTCCTCGCCATCGATGCACCTCCCGATTTGTGGTTCAGGCTCCTCTGGTTCGGCCACTCTTGTTGATTATCACTTAATCAGGCCCGCTGGTCAATGGAAAGAAAGGGCTTCCCTCGCTCCCTGGTCTGAGGATAACCTATCGCTTGCGCCCATCGAGACCCAGTTCGCGCTGCTTCGCTTTGGTGGGCACGCCCGTGCACGGGTCCCATCCCCGCAAGCTGTAGTACTCGGTGAGCATCTGCTCATAGCTCGCTCTGTCCAACCTCTCACCGCGGGCGGGCCCTGTTGCGATTGGTTCCTCGAGGAGACGGCGCGGGGGGAAGTCGTCCTTCTTCCCCATTCCCTCCCGCACGTTGAAGAGACGCTCGAGATTCCAGATCCTCTCCCCTATCCGTTCGAGGTCCGCGATTGATACGTCCCATCCCGTGGCTGCCGCCAGCATACGTTGAAAGTGCCTGGGAAGGAGCGGCTTGATCGCGATGCCTTCCAGCTTGCATAGGCCGAGGGAGTCCACCACGCAGTGCCAGTTCTCATGCCACCTCATGAGAGCGGCCTTTGTCTTGTACTCGAGCCAATACTGCGGCGTCACCTCGATGGCTGTCTCTCTCTTGATGTCTTTCGCATAGATTTCGGGGGCCACCTCATAGAGGGAAAGGCCCTTCAGATGGTCCCCGCCCCGGGGCGACACGGCGAAGGAGAGGGCCATGCCCTTTGTCCCCCTCGTGTCCACGGCAGGATAGTCCATGCCTTTGCTGTGGACGACCCAGTCGCTGCCTCCGAGCCTCTCGGCTGCCCTGTACGCACCCTCGGCGAGCGCATCTCCGATCCCTTCACGGAAAGCGATATTCCTGATGAGGTCGATCATGGCGCTCGCGTTGCCGAAGCGCAAGTCAAGGCCCCCGAGCATACCCTCGTTGAAGACCCCTCTCTCGTAGCTCTCCATGGCCCATGCGAGGACATTGCCCGTTGAGATCGTGTCCATGCCCAGCTGGTTGCAGAGCGTGTTCGCCAGAAGGATCGACTCGAAGTTATCATTGCCGCACTTGGCCCCGAGGGCTGAAACCGTCTCGTATTCCGGGCCCTCGCCGGACGTGGCATAGGGCCCTTCAGCGACCTTGTAGAGTCTGCTGCAGCCGACCGGGCAGTTGAAGCATCCCCGGTGCCTTGTGGCGAACTCTCTCGTGAAGACCTCCCCCGTGAGCTTGTCCGCCCCTACGAAGGTCGATTCTTGAAAGTTGCGGGTGGGGAGAAAGCCGAGGGCCTGGGCGAGCGGGGTGATCGCGAGGGTCCCGTACGTCTTGGCAGACTCATAGAGGGGATCGAGAAGGATGGCCGATACCGCCTCGTCAACAGCCTCATTCAACGCGGTTTTGTCGGCGAGAAAGACGCCCCGGTCTCCCCGCACGGCAATTGCCTTCAGGTTCTTCGACCCCATGACAGCGCCGGGACCGCACCTGGCAGCGGCACGTGCCTTATTGCATATGATCGCCGCAAAGCGCACGAGGTTCTCGCCGGCAGGGCCGATGCAGGCCACTTGGGCAGTCCTCTCCGACACGTCCTGCCTGATCAGCTCATCGGTCTCCCACGTGTCCTTGCCCCAGATCGGGCGCGCATCCCTGATCTCGACCCGATCGTTGTCGATCCAGAGGTGGACCGGGTGGCTCGCCTTACCCAGGATAACGATGTGGTCGTACCCCGCCATCTTCAGCTCGGATGCCCAATGGCCCCCGCAGTTCGAATCGCCGAAGATGCCGGTGAGGGGGGACTTGAAGGTGACCGAGAGCCTTCCCGAACACGGGGCAAGGGTGCCCCCGAGGGGACCGACGCCGAAGATGAGGGGCGCCTCGGGGCTCAAGGGATCGGTCTGCCTTGAGACGCGATCGTAGAGCATGCGGGCATTCACGCCCGCCTGGCCGAGATAGCCGTATGCCATTTCTTCGGTCAGCTCGTTTGCGCGGACTGCCTTGTGGCTCAGATCGACTTCGAGCACCCTGCCGGCCCAGCCGTACCACTTCCTACTCATCGCCCCTCCCCCTTATCCGTCATGGAGAGCGCTCCGAAAAGGCATGCGGCCACGCAGGCCGGCTTCTCTTCCGTGGCGCCAGGACGGACCTTCCCGCAGAATCTCTCGAGACACTCGATGTTTATGACGGGATAATCGCCCCCTTCTTCGAGCCGGAGGACCTGAATGCCGGCCAGGCGCGGGTTGAGCGGTCCGGGATCGTATGAGGAGCAGGCGATCTGACAGCGCCGGCACCCCCGGCAGTTCTCCTCGGCGATCGTGATGGTAAATGCATAGCCCATATTCCTTCCTCCTTGCTCGCGGTCCGGTTTCTCCCAGCCTGGGACAAAAAAATCCCCAAACTGATCTCATCAGCTTGGGGATTTGCCTTCTCTCCAAGGGTTTACCAGGGTTGTGGCAGGTCTTCTGGCTGATGGATCATCCTAGTCCCCGCGCCTTCCCGGATCGCTTCGTCTATCAGCGGCTTACGACCCAGTGGCTTAAGATGCGGGTTTCGTCCCCATACACAGCGGCGGGTCCGCGCCGGAATCTCACCGGCTTCCCTCTTCGGCTCTAGAATAGAGCCACCCGACCCTGACTTATCGGCCTTTTATCTTTTATCCCATTCAATCGGTCCCTGTCAAGGCGTCGGGCAAGCTTGGCCCGGCAAGGGCCTGGGCTAAAGAGGCCCAAGAATTTTTCTTGACAAAAAAATTGCCATCGGTAGAGTATATTAGAAATAGGAATGACGTTCCATATATGGGACAAGTAAGGGGATAAATACCTATGAGATTGACGGGAAAGGTTATCATAGTCACCGGCGGTGCCCGAGGCTTAGGAAAAGACTACGCAGTGCGACTCGCCGAGGAGGGTGCTCTGCTGGTAGTGTCTGATATTCTCGATGGGTCGAGGGTTAAGGCTGAGATAGAAGCAACAGGAGGGAAAGCACTATCTCTTCACACTGACGTTTCCGATGAGCGGAGTGTTGCGGCTATGGTACGTCAGACCGTCGAAGAGTTCGGAAGAATTGACGTACTGGTCAACAATGCCGCGATCTTCGCCGACGTTGTGAAGCACCCCTTCTACGATGTGTCTTTGGAAGAATGGGAGAGAATGATGAGGGTCAATGTGACTGGCACCTTCCTGTGCTGCAAGGCAGTCTACCCTCAAATGAGAAAGCAGGGGAAAGGCAAAATCATCAACGTATCATCATCCACATTCTTCGCGGGAGTCCCTAATTTCATTCATTACGTGACCTCAAAAGGAGCCATAGTGGCACTTACCCGGGTAATGGCGAGAGAAGCCGGAGACGACGGCATCTCCGTGAACGCCATAGCCCCTGGGTTCACGATAAGCGAGGCAGTGGACGGCAATCCTACATTTACCGGCCAATCCCGTAAAGTGGCAATGGAGAGTCGATGCTTCAAGAGAGACGAGCATCCATCAGATCTGCTCGGCGCTATTGTTTTCCTCGCCTCCGATGATAGTGATTTTATAACGGGACAAACACTTGTGGTCGATGGAGGGTCGGTGCTCCACTAGCCGGTCATGTACGGAACTTTGGACGAATCGAAATCCTCGGGCAAAGAGTATCGCGAGCACACAGAATCTGCATATCTTCAAACAACGAGCATAAAGAAATTGATAGGGCCGAGAATGAAATCATCCAAGAGTTCGCTCGTCAGGGGTCTATTGGTTCTCGAAAGCTTCACTCCCGAAACGAAAGGTTACTCCCTGGCCGAGCTGTCCAAGTCTCTTGGAGTCCCAAAATCCAGCTTGCACCGCGTAGTCAAGGAGCTTGCTGACATGAACTATCTTCGCTACGAGGAGCAATCAAAGCGGTATCACCTAGGGACGAGAGTGCTGTCGCTCGGCTTTTCGGTTCTCCAGGGGATGGAGCTTCGCGAAATTGCGAGGCCCTACCTGGAAAGACTCTCGAGAGAGTGCAACAAAACGGTGAACCTAGCCATATTCGATAGAGATGAGATGGTCTACGTGGAGAGGATCAGAGTGCCGGGCATCAGAACCTACAACATCAGCGTCGGTGCGCGCATGTCTCCCTGGAACACTGCGGTTGGGAAAGTTGTGCTTGCTCACCTCCCCGAGGAAAAACTAAACGAGATAGTAAGAAAGCAGCGGACAAATCCCGAATTCAACATCAAAGAGTTTATGAATTCATTGGACGACGTGAGGAAAGACGGTTTTGCCTTGCACCAGGAATTCAAGCGAGGTTTTCTGGCTGTTGCCGTCCCGGTCTTCTCAGACAAAGGCGTGGCGTGCGCGATCAATATGATCGCCGAGGTTGAAGATGTATCCGTCGACGGCTTGCAGGAGGAGTATGCGCCGAAGCTGATGGCGGTCGGATGGGAGTTGTCATCAGCCTTAGGTTACCGGAAATGAAATTTGGTACGCTGAAGCACACGATAAGCGCTTGTGCCAGCATTGCCTTGGCTTACGAGCTCTATGAACGCGGCGTCATCCACAAAACAGATACAGGTGGATTGGAGTCTCTTATGATAAGGTTGCTGAACGAAGAGCTTCTCAAAAGAAAGGAGTATGGAAAAGCATGAAAATTGTTGGCATCGAGATGTTTCCGATCAACATCGCTTTCAAGCGAAAAGTGAAGACCGCTTTTCGCGGAACCGCAAGGGATGAGGGGGTAAGTGAAGAGAATGTAGTCATAAAGGTCTACACGGATGAGGGCATATCGGGCTTGGGTGAAGCGGGCACGTGGGGAGTCTACTACTGCGGGGAGAGCCAGGAAACGGTCATGGACGTTATAGGTTACTACCTGTTCCCGCAGGTGCTGGAAGGAGAAAATCCCTTCAACATAGACCTGATTCACTCGAAGATGGATGCAGCTGTGCTCAACAATACCGTGGCAAAATCGGCTATTGATTTTGCTCTCTATGATATCATGGGCAAAACCCTGAACGTGCCCGTGTACCAGCTTATCGGCGGTTGCCATACG
>CAYZAF010000592.1:0-9293 GCA_964476435.1 uncultured Syntrophaceae bacterium | reverse complement strand
CCCAGCCGATAGAAGTGGCTATCATCCCTCACCTTCCTTGATATTTTCCACTTCCACACCCAAGGCGAAAAACCCGGTTCCCTGCACTCAAAGGACTCCCATGTTGTGTGGTGCAAAAGATTAAGAAAAAGTGACCGGAATTCCACCGTTGGTATGTCACTTTGCCGTCCGCTAAAAGGCTGTTCCTTCTCGATTCGCATCGCCTGAAGGGCTGGGGTACCCGTGAGCGGAAGACGAGCGTGAAGGGGAATCAATAGGCAAGCCCCGCTCCTTCCTGGTGCGGGGCTTCTCCATGGACCACGCGACTGACACCGAGGCAGCTACCGGCGGTAGGACGCTCTTGTTTGCGGAGCACCAGATAACTCCCTCATAAAGCCTCTCTTCGCAATTGAGCGTGAGCGAGTCTGGAGCGGGAAACGGGTCAGCACCGGGGGCGCAAGCGAATCGGAAGGAATAGCCTTCGAAAGCGGACGAAGGGGTTGTCTTTGGGGTAGTTCTGTCCTTTCAAGAGAACGAGTGTTCCTGATCAGTAAGTGAGAACCCCAGAGAAAAGAAGACCGGGCGTACTCGGAGAATGTCTGGCGTTATCGGCACGAAGCGGGAATGAATTTTAGGAAACGCTTTAGGACGGAAAGGGCCGCTTTTACCGCGGCCCATAGACTCCCTTGCCCTTTCAGGCCGGCTCACCCAGACAGCCTCTCTCGGGAAAGACGTGCCTTAGCCCACCACGTCCCCAAGCTTGAATATGGGGAGATACATGGCTATGACCAGCGCGCCGAGCACGATCCCCAGGAAGACCATAAGGACCGGCTCGAGAAGCGAGGTGAGGTTCGTCACGAGGTTGTCCACGTCCTCTTCGTAGAAGTCGGCGACCTTGTTGAGCATGCTGTCCAGGGCGCCGGTTGACTCACCCACCTGTATCATCTGCACGGTCATGGGGGGAAAGACCCCACTTTCCTTCAGAGGATCGGATATGCTCCTCCCCTCGCTGATATCTCCCCTTGCCTTGAAGAGGGCGTCCTCGATGATGCGGTTCCCCGCAACCTTCGCCACTATGACGAGGCTCTCCAGGATGGAGACGCCGCTCGAGAGCAGGGTCGAGAGGGTACGGGTCACCCGGGCGATGGACGCCTTCTGGAGGAGGATCCCGATCACCGGTATCCTCATGGAGAGCCTGTCAATCACCCTCCTCCCGTTATCCGTCTTGTAGTACCTCCGGAGGAGAAAAACCCCGGCGGCGGCACCTATGAGCAGATAGACGATGTATGCCTTGACGAGCTTGCTTATGCCTATGACCACCTGGGTGGGCGCGGGAAGGGCCTTTCCGAAGCTCGAGAACATGTGCTCGAACACAGGAATGACGAAGAGGAGGAGCACGAGCACCACGCCGACGGCCACCACCACGATGGCAGAAGGGTAGATAAGGGCGCTCTTCACCTTTTTCTTCAGTTTCTCCGTCTTTTCTATGTAGTTCGAGAGCCTCACGAGGATCGTGTCGAGCATGCCCCCTTCCTCTCCGGCAACCACGAGGCTCACGTAGAGGTCATCGAAGCAGTTGGGAAAGTCGCGCAGGGTGTCGGCAAAACGGGCTCCCCCCTCGATCTTCTCCTTCATCGCCGCCGTTATCGCCCTCAAAGCCGGGTTGTCCAACTGTCCGGAGAGGATATCCAAGGACTGGACGAGGGGCACACCAGAGGTGATCATCGTGGAAAGCTGGCGGGTAAAAATGGCAACGTCCCCCCTCTTCACCTTTTTTCGGGAACCCCCCTTCGAGACCTTTGCCGCATCCGCCAACTTCTCCGACGCCTTCGTGAGAATGACGCCGTCCTTCCTCACCATGGCCCTGAGATCTCGTGCGGATTCGACGTTGAGGGTACCCTTCTTCAGCTCGCCGCTCAGACTCCTGCCTTCCCATTCAAATACCGGCATATTCTACCCCTTCTTCTTTTATCGTGATGCCCGGCCCTAGGCCTCACTCGCCCCCTTAGCCCTCCTTGAGGACGGCAAAAAAGGTCATGTTCCCCCGCTTCACGAGCATGACGACGCCTTCCCTCGGCCGCGACCGCTTCAGGGCATCCCTGAGATCGCCCACGCTCGCAACTACCTTCCTGTTTATCTCCTTGATGATGTCACCAGGCCTGACATCGGCGTCTTCAGCGAGGCTCCCCTCCCGGACATCGGTGACGATCACCCCTCTTCTGTCCTTCAGGGCGAGGTGCTGTGCGATTTCGGGTGTGATGTTTTGGACCACCAAGCCGAAGCCCCTCTCGACCTCCGGGCTCGCGTTCTCGGCCTCGCGGACCGGCTCGTCCCGCCCTTCCGCAATGGTCGCCTCAACTTCCATGGGTCTGCCTTCCCTCACGAGCCCGATCTTCACCCTTTTC
The DNA here is from genome assembly GCA_964476435.1 of uncultured Syntrophaceae bacterium. Classification (GTDB taxonomy): domain Bacteria; phylum Desulfobacterota; class Syntrophorhabdia; order Syntrophorhabdales; family WCHB1-27; genus CAVVNC01. Next base: position 6,909 of record CAYZAF010000592.1, on the reverse strand, counting down.
CCCACCTCTATTGTCGCTACCATTTTCGGCAATTGGTCCATCTCTCTGATCGCGTGGCCGTCAAAAGAGACGATAACATCACCCCTCCTGATATCCGCCTTGGCAGCAGGGCTGTCATCCATCACGTCCGAAACGAGCGCCCCCGCGGGGCTGGCGAGGCCGAAATTCTTTGCCAGCTCCGGCGTCACCCTCTGGATGACAACGCCCAGCCACCCCCGCACCACCTTCCCCTTCTCCTTGAGTTGAGGAAGGAGTGCTTTGGCCATGTTGATCGGTATTGCAAAACCTATGCCCTGGCCGCCGGAGATGATGGCGGTGTTTATGCCCACGACCTGGCCCCGCAGGTCGAAAAGGGGACCGCCGCTGTTTCCAGGGTTAATGGAAGCGTCTGTCTGGATGAAGTCGTCGTACGGTCCCTGACCTATGACGCGGCCTTTAGCGCTCACTATGCCTGCCGTAACCGTGTGATCCAGGCCGTAGGGATTGCCCACAGCCACCACCCAATCCCCCACTTCCAGCTTGTCCGAGTCGCCGAGTGCGGCCACGGGGAGGCTGTTCCTCGCATCTATTTTGATAACAGCGATGTCCGTTTTCGCATCCTTTCCCACCACTTTCGCCTCATACTCCTTGCCGTCGCTCAGCTTGACCTTGATGACCGAGGCCTTCTCCACTACGTGGTTGTTCGTGAGAATGTACCCCTCTTTGTCGATAACGAAGCCTGAGCCCAGGCTTTTCTGCTTGAATTCCCTGGTCGGGGTATCGCTGAAGAACTTGTCGAAGAACTCATCGTTGCCGAAAAAGTCCCTGAAGGGGTTCCCAAACCGGGTGGGCATGTCAATGCCCTTCACCACAGTAGTGGTATTGATGTTGACGACGCTCGGCTTCGTCATCTTCACGAGTCCGCTGAGGCTCGGCAAGCCCCTGTCGTACGTTATTGCCGGAAGGTTGGGCGGTTTCTGCGCGGTCGCTGCCTCGTGGCCGCTGAGCACGACCCTGGCATAGAGCGCTCCGGCCCCCACCACGACGAGGATTGCCACCATGAGATACCATTTCCTGCTCTTCACCCGCATCCTCCGCTAGAGAGGCAGCTTCAGGGAAAACATACTTCCGGAAGAGGCGCGGCTCTCCACCTCGATCTCACCCTTGTGGGCCTCCGCAATCCACTTGCTGATGGAGAGACCCAGGCCGGTCCCGCTCTCCCGCTTCCTCGCCCTGTCCGCCCGATAGAACCTGTCGAATATGTACTTTATGTCTTCGTCCCCGATCCCGACGCCCGTGTCCCTCACGTTTATCCTCACGTACCCGTCTTCGACCGTAGACGATATCTCCACTTTTCCGCCTGTCTGCGTGTATTTTATGCCGTTGTCCACAATGTTCCAGAGCATCCTGCGGAGCTTCAGCTCGTCACCTTTAAGCGTTACGTCCTCAAGGTTGCCTACCACCAGGTCCACATTCTTCTTTTCGGCAAAAATCTGCATATCCATAAAGACCTCGAGCACGAGGTCCCTCACGGCAACGTCTTCCACGGTGAGCTGCATCTTCCCCGTGTCAGCTTTTGACAAGAGGAGAAGGTCGTCGATGATCTGGGACATCCGGTCGATCTCCTCCAGATGGCTCGTGAGGAGCGATCGGTACTCCTTCGAGTCCCTGTCCTTTCTGAGCGCCACATCCGTGCTCCCTTTCAATATGGTCAGCGGCGTCTTCAACTCGTGAGACACGTCGATGCTGAATTGATTTATCCGCTGAAAGGCGTCCCTCAACCTGGCGATCATCGCATTGAACGTATCCGCGAGCTTTCCAAGCTCATCCTTCCGCAATCCGATGTCGATGTACTCCTCGAGGTTGCGGGAAGAGATCTTTACCGCCGCTTTCCTGATCTTGTCAACCGGTTTCAACGCCTTTTTCGCCATATAGTAGCCGGCGCCGATCGTCACGCCCACCGAAGTGAGGACGCCAATGATGAGGATGATGAGGAGCCTCTTCATTGTCTCGTCGAAATCCTCGAGCGACGTGGCTACCTGCACGAGGCTCGGGCTCCCGGTCTTGGCCCTGTCCATGATGGGGAGGGTGATCACCCGGAGCCTCGGGTGTCCAGGCTTCTCTATGGTCTCGTAGACTATCTCGCCCGATTTGGCCCTGTCGAAGGCATTGATGCTGATGTTGAAGCTCTCTCCCTCCATATCGTTGCTCTGGGCCCGCACCCTTCCCGAGCTATCCGTGATCTGGATGAGCTTCCCCTTGGGCTTCCTCCCTAGGCTCCTTTCGAGGAGCTGCTCGACATTCTGGAAGATGCTCGGGTCGCGCACATCTGTCACCGACTGGGAGATCACCTCTGCCATGGACCTCAGCTTGGCATCGATGCTCCTCTGCAGGCTGCTCTGGAAGTAGATATCGACGCCCGTCGAAAAGACGACGAGGACCAGGGAGAGTACTCCGCCATAGAGGATGGTAAGTCTCCACCTTATGGGCAAGTCAGATAGTCTTATCATTCTCTTCTTTTAGGATGTAGCCGATTCCTCTTACGGTCTGAATGTACTTTCTGGAGGTGAGGGACTCTATCTTCTTTCTCAGGAAGTTTATGTAGACGTCCACGATGTTCGTCGAATCGGTGGTATTCTGCCAGACGTACTCGGCTATCTCCCGACGCGTCAGGGGTCTTTCGCTGTTCTTGATGAGAAGCTCCATAATGAGGAACTCTTTCTCCGTCAGCTCGACCTCTTTCGCTCCCACGGAGAGTATGCGGCTGTAAGGGTTGAGCGTCATGTCCTCGTACCGGTGCATATGGCCGTCTCTCGCCGCGCTCCTCCTCAAGAGCGCGCGCATCCTCGCGAGGAGCTCCTCAAAGGAGAAAGGCTTCGTCAGGTAGTCGTCGCTTCCCGTATCGAGCCCCTTGACCACGTCTTCCTTCGAATTCTTCGCGGTAATGATGAGGACCGGCGTGTTGATGCCCCACGCCCTCATGTTCCTGAGCACCTTCAGGCCGTCTATCTCTGGCAGCATGAGGTCGAGGAGGACGATGTCGTACCTCTGCGTCTTCGCAAGGTCAAGGCCCTGCTTTCCGTTGAAGGCCACCTGAACCGTGTAGCCTTCCTCTTCCAGGCCCTTGCTGATGAACTCGACGACCTTCGCTTCGTCCTCTATGACGAGCACGTCCATGGCAGCCCATAGTATAGTACAAAAACACGCACAAATCCAAAGGTTTAGCGCGCGCACTCCCCTTTTGGAGGCCACGTTGCCCTATCTTCCGTCCCAACGAGAGATATGCGCAACTTTTGATAGCAAAGGAAAGGGCCTGAGTGTATCCTGTAGGGAGCCTTTTTGTCACGGCAATCAGAAAAAGCCCGTCCGGAGGAGAGAATGGATAAGTCTATTGCAGTTATCGGCACATTGGATACAAAGGGGGACCAGATCGAATATCTCAAAGAAATAATCGAAAAAGAGGGTCAACCAACCTGCGTCATCGATTACGGTGTCTTGGGGGAAATCCCTTTTAAGCCTGATGTTACCCGTGACCAAGTCGCGCAAGCCGCAGGTACAACCATCCAGGGCATACTTGATATGAACAACCGGCAGCAGGGCCTGGTAAAGATGGGGGAAGGGGTCTCGAAAATCATCAAAGGACTCTTTTCCAGAGGAGAGCTGAGCGGCGTTATTGCGGTCGGGGGATCCCAGGCGACCGGCGTTTCCCTGCTGGTAATGAAGACCGTGCCCCTCGGCGTACCGAAGCTTGTGTTGAGTACGATTGCCTATTCTCCGGTAATCATTCCTGAGGATGTGGGCGGCGTGGACCTCATGATGCTGCCGTGGGTAACGGGCCTGTGGGGCTTGAACAGCCTCTCAAGGCAGTCTATCGAGGTAGCGGCCGGCGCTATCTGCGGGGCCGCGAAGGTTTACAATAAGAGACGTGTTTCCGGAAAAAAGGTGGTTGGCGTCAGCACCCTCGGCGGGGCAGTAAACAGGTACATGAATGAATTGAAGCCCGCCCTCGAAAGGAGAGGCTATGAAGTGGCGGTTGCCCATGTGCTGGGCATGCCCGGGCGGATGTATGAAAGGGCCATTTCCGACGGCTTCATTGCGGCCAGCCTGGACCTGTCAGTTGGCGTCGAACTGCTCAACGAGTTGACCGGCGGGGTCTATACCGCAGGAGAGCACAGGCTCGAAGCTGCCGGCAAACTGGGAATTCCCCAGATTGTGTCTCCCGGAGCCATAGAGGCCTTTCACTGGGGCAGGGATCGCCCTTTCCCTGACAAGTACAAGGACCGCCCCGGCATGTGGCACAGCGCGTTGCACAGGATTGTCATTGCCACACCCGATGAGATGGCTGCCGTTGGGACAGTGATGGCCGAAAAGCTGAACAGGGCCAAAGGCCCCACAGCCGTGGTCCTTCCCCTGCAGGGTATGGGGCCTGCACCCTTTTTGTCTTCCGAAGTCCAAGCCAGAGTGGAGAAGGGATGGTCGGACTTCCGGCACACCATAAAGAGTAAGCTCAGCCCTAAAATAAGATACCTGGAGTTGGATGTAACGTTTAACGACCCTTCATATACCAGGGCGGTATTAGAGGTCTTCGACGACATGATGGGAGCCTAGGACGACCATGCCGTATCTCATCGGGCGCCCACTGGCTAAAAAGGATCGATTCAGGGCGCGATCGTTCCTTTCGCGCTTCTTTTCTTCAACAGTTCCGGACTGATATTCATGTTGAGCGCTTCTTCGAGCTTCCCCTGAACCTCCAGGATGAGATCGGCAACCTCCCTCACCGCGCCGCTCCCTCCCTGCCTTTCGGTGATGTAGCCGGCGATATCTTTGATCACACGGGTCGCATTGGCCACGGCTATGGGTAGGCCGATCTGTTTCATGATCCCCAGGTCTGCGATGTCGTCGCCCACATAGCAGACCTCTTCACGGCTGACACGATACTTCGTGAGGATCTCATTGAGGAGCTTCTCTTTCGGCATTGCCACGTAGAGTTCGAAGCCCAGCTCGTCGGCGCGCTTTGTCACCGGTTTTGAGGGCCTTATCGTGATGAACACCGTATCGATGCCAATTGCTTTCAAGAGAAGAATCCCTGTGCCGTCCTGGGAATCAAAGCATCTCAGGTCATTGCCGCTGGAATCGTAGATAAGCCAGCCGTTCGTAAAGACACCGTCCACGTCGAGCATCAAAAGCCTGATCTTCCTTACCTTTTCATAGAGTCTCTCGTTGTCCATCGTACCAGTCCTTCCCCTTGTGCGCAAGGTTCATCTCCTATCCGCCCAGATAGGCCTTTTTCACCCGCTCATCGTTGACCAGATCTGACGCCTCGCCTTCCGTTACCACGCGACCTATCTCCAGAAGATATGCCCTTTTCGCCAGCTTGAGGGCCATCCGGGCGTTCTGCTCGACGAGCATCATGCTCTTGCCCTCCTGGTTGATCCTTTTCAGCGCCGTGCCGACTTCCTTGACCAGAAGGGGTGACAAGCCTGTGCTCGGTTCATCCAGCAGGATCAATTTCGATCTGGCCATGAGCGCGCGGGCAATGGCGACCATCTGCTGCTCCCCGCCGCTCAAGGTCCCCGCCGCTTGCCTGAACCTCTTCTTAAGGATGGGAAAGAGTCGATAAACCCCCTCAAGGTCTCCCGCTATCTGCGGCTTATCCGTCCTCAAGTGGGCGCCCATCTTAAGATTGTCAAGAACCGTCATGGTCGGGAAGAGCATTCTTCCCTCCGGGACAAGGGTGATGCCCGTCCTGACGATCTCGGACGCAGGCATGGCGTCAATCCTCCTGCCTTGAAACCATATTTCTCCAGAGGTCGACTTCTGCAGGCCCGATATCGTTCGAAGGATGGTTGTCTTGCCGGCGCCGTTCGCCCCGATGATGGAGACGATCTCACCCTCCTCCAGATTGATCGAGACGCCTTTCAGAGCTTCGGATATGCCGTAGTGGACGCATAGATTCTTTATCTCCAGCAGCATCTATTGGTCCTCATCTTTGCCCAGATAGGCTTCGATCACCACCGGATCCTCGACGATTTGCTTGTGCAGCCCCTCGGCGATCTTTCGCCCGTAGTTCAAGACGACGACACGGTCGCAAAGATCTGCCACCGCCTGCATGTTGTGTTCCACGATTGCGATGGTGACGCCCCTGTCTCTGATCCGATGAACCAGCTTGACCATCGTCTCTATTTCAGCCGGGTTCATGCCGGTAAACGGCTCGTCCAGAAGGAGCAGCTTGGGATGCGTGGCAAGAGCCATGCAGATGCCGAGCACCTTCTGCTGGCCGTGGGTAAGCTTTGCCGCAGGCTCGTCTTTAAGCGGACCCAGGCCCATGAATTCAAGTATCTCGGCGGCACTCTGTTTGAGGCGCCGCGACTCATCGACGGCAGACCGAGTGTGGAGGAATCTTTTCAATATTCCCGTCTGATAGCCCAGATGGAGGGAATAGAACACGTTGTCGAGAACGGATAGGGCCATGAAAAGATTGGCTGCCTGAAAGGTCCGGCTTATCCCGGCCTGCGCCACCCGATGGGCTTTGAGGCCCGAAATGTCGACTCCGTCGAAGCGCACCGTGCCGGCACTTGGCGCGTAAAAACCGCTCACTACGTTGAAGAGAGTGGTTTTCCCTGCCCCGTTAGGGCCTATTACCCCCAGTACCTCCCCATCGAGGATGTCTAAGTCCACCTCCCCTAGGGCAGCGAGACCCCCAAAAAACTTGCTCAGTTTTCTCACTTCCAGCATAGGTCCCTATTCGGTCGACGATTTCCTCATGAACCCCGCGATCCGGGCAAAGGGCTTCCCCTGACGGGGCCGCGAGTTTACGAGACTCAAGACTCCTCCCGGCAAGAATATGACGAGCAGAATGAGGAGAACACCGGTGAGGATAGGCTCGACCTCCTTGGCGATGCGGAGCCACTCGGGCACGAACGTCATGAT
>CAYZAF010000591.1:0-1505 GCA_964476435.1 uncultured Syntrophaceae bacterium | reverse complement strand
TTCACACAGGAAGAGTTCGCAGCGATAGTGAAGAAGCTGCCTTAGCCGTTTCGGCGAAGGACGATGTCCGACAGCTCTTCACATAAATGACGCAGGGTCCACCTCTAAGGGGCAGGATGAGAAATGGTCCTGCCCTTTCCTCTTGAACATTCCCATTGGCAATCTCTGGCCTGAGAGATTGTCGCAGAGCACGGAGTCGTAGGTGGCACCCTCACGTCCCGATGGGTGCGGCCTCCCACGGAATGCCAGCCCGCCCAGAGGGCACCTAATTGACATATTGACATTGCCATTATAGGGACGGGTGCGTCTTTGTTTGTCTATCCACTGTACCTATACGTTATAACCCCCCAAGAAGCTGCTACTTCCAGCCCCAGAATTTCTTGTTGAAGACGTAGGCATCTTCCGGGGTCAGGACGCCTAAGACTTTCGGCTTCCCGTTGATTGTCTGTTTCATCACCTGGCCGTAAACGACATCCACTGTTCTGGAGTTGCCGACGTCAGGACGGCTGATCATTTTCCCCGATCCTGAAACGCCCTCAAATCGCATCCCATTGGCCATCACGTCCGCCACCTTGTCAGGATCAATGCTTTTCGCCTGTTTAATGCCTTCGGTCATGATGGTAAACAAATCGGCAAAATAAGGGGTTTGGTGGTCCCATTTTCCATTCTTGGCTGTCCAGCCATCCACATATTCCTTTGCTGCCGGCGGCATGGGATCCCTATCGGCGGCGAACTGAGGGGCGATCATTCCCTCTACCGCTTCCATCGGAATGATCTTCTCCAGCAAATATTCGGTAGTCTCGACAAAGCTCCAGAGCTGCCCCCTGTAGCCGGCCTGCCAGGCCGCCTTGTACGCAAGAGCGTCGCCCTGCACTCCGCCAGCGGTCGCGCAGAAGCCGTCAGCTTTGAGGGTCTTCGCCTTCGTCCCCACTACACTCACATCGGTTGCTTGAGGCGGGTAGAATATCAGGTAATCGCTCGGCAAAGCCGGGCCGAATATGCTGGCGCAGTTCTTGGCGAGATCGGCGCGGATATGGCCTATCTTGTTGTCTGGGAATGCCTGCACGCTGTTCTTGATCTCAGGGTGGTTCTTCGCGAACCATCCCCACGTGGTCGGCATTTGAGTTTGGAGCCCGGTTCCACTGAAAAGGTACTTGTTCCTCGGATTAAGTTCGCTGGGGCTCGACAATACGGCGACGACGAGCACTTTATTCTGCTCGGTCACTGGCACCCAGGCGTCTATCGTCTCATCGCCGAGGATGAATTTCACCTTGTCCTGGTAGATCAATCTTTCGGCTGCTGCGCGGGCGGTCTCCGGGGTGAACTTCGAATCGTACTTGATGATCTCCACGCGGTATTTCTCCTGGCCCACCTGTAAGCCGCCTTTTTTGTTCATCAGCTCAGCGAGAAGCTCGATCCCGTTCGCGGAATTGATGCCGAGATCCCATCCCAGAAACATGATGAGGCCGATCTTGAGCGTTTTGGCGGGCTGATCGGCGGTCCGA
>CAYZAF010000590.1:0-5741 GCA_964476435.1 uncultured Syntrophaceae bacterium | reverse complement strand
CACGCACCGGGGCGTTATAATAGTGCTATGGATGAATTCCTCTTGTCCCTTGAGAGCTGCGAGCTCTGCCCGCGGAGGTGCGGTAAGAACCGGCTCCGTGGAGAGCTGGGATTCTGCGGCGCAGGCGCCGAGAGCGTCGTTGCCTACTACGGCCCTCACTTTGGCGAAGAACCGCCCATCTCGGGCGTGCGAGGCTCGGGTACGGTTTTCTTCTCGCCATGCAACATGCGCTGCGTCTTCTGTCAGAACTATCAGATCAGTCACGCGGCCTCCGGTGTACCCGTTACCGTGGAAGGACTGGTCGAGATATTCTTCGAGCTCGCCGGAAAGGGGGTCCACAATATCAACCTCGTGAGCCCTACCCCTTACGCACCCCACATCGCGGCCGCCATCACCCGGGCAAGGAAGGAGGGTCTCGACATTCCCTTCCTTTACAACACAGGCGCATACGAGGAGCGGCAGACAATACGCTCCCTCGAAGGGCTCATAGATATCTATCTGCCCGATCTGAAATACTGGAACAGCGCAGTTGCGGCAAAGCTATCCGCGGCGCCTCGCTACCCCGCTGCTGCAACGGAAGCCATCGTGGAGATGCACACCCAGGTGGGCGATCTGAAGGTTGAAGGCGGGATCGCGAAGAGAGGCCTTCTCATCAGACACCTGGTCCTTCCCGGAGGCCTCGCTGGGTCGAAGAGCATCGTCTCATGGATTGAGGAGAAACTGGGCAGACATGCGGGCTTCAGCCTGATGTCACAGTATCATCCCCTGGGCCGTGCCCACGAGTATCCGCTCATTAATCGCCGGATCAGAGATGATGAGTACGACCCTCTCATAGAAATGCTTGCCCGGAAAGGCTTCGAGAATGTCTACACGCAGGAGCTGGAGAGCGCTGAAAGCTATCTGCCCGATTTCGAAAGAGAGAGACCGTTCCAAGAATGAATGGCCCAGTGGACCGCTCCATTGACCAACAACGCACGTGAGGCCTCTTAAGGGTGAGGGAAGCTGATAATCCGAAGACGGAGGGAAGAATGGAGATCAAGAGCGTACGCGTGGATATACCGGATGGAACGAACGTCATCATCGGACAATCCCACTTCATCAAGACCGTGCAGGACCTCTACGAGACCCTCGTTGCGTCCTCGCCCCAGGTGAGATTCGGGATCGCCTTTTCCGAGGCAAGCGGACATTGCCTCGTACGCCACGAGGGCAACGACGATGAGCTGGAAAAGCAGGCAGTCGATACGGCGTTCTCCCTCGCTTGCGGCCATGTCTTCGTCATATTTTTGAAGGACGGTTTTCCCATCAACGTGCTCAACGCCATCAAAGGGGTGCAGGAGGTCTGCCGGATCTTTTGCGCCACCGCCAATCCTCTCGAAGTGCTCGTAGCATCCACGGAGCAAGGGAACGGCGTCATGGGGGTCATCGACGGGACCCGGCCGAAGGGTATTGAGGACGAGGAGGGCAAGGCGTGGCGGAAAGATCTGCTCCGTAAGTTCAAATACAAGTTGTAGCCTTATTCCAATTCTAAATCATGACGATATCGAGGCGCCGAGGAAGGAGCGACGAAGGTGTACAGTTGCAGTACATCGAGGAGCAGATGACGAAGGCAACAAAGATAGCGCCGAGTTAGAATTGGAATTAGCCGGGCAAGGCCGGAAGAGGCAAGGGTTTCGCAAGGAACAAACCTCAAGGCGACGGGTCTGCCCAGGAATCCCCGTTCCTCCTGTCGATCTATTTGAGCAGAGAGACTCCCCCTGTGCGCTGGAGCAAGGGCCGGTAAAAAAAATGCCAACGCGCAGGGGATGTGGGACAAAAAAGGCATGGGATTTGCAGGCAAAGCAATCGGGTACGGCCTGGAAAAAAGTTTTGGGGGTTCATCAATATTTATGGAAAATATGATTTGGTTATGATAAGAAGAAACAGTCGAAGTGAAACGGCTTCCAAGGCCGGAGGGAAGCGGGACAGGCACGAGTGGGCAGAATAAAGTCATACTTGAGACAGAGCTTCACTTCCGTTACCATCATGGTCATACCCCACTCCAGGCAGAAACCCCTCCGATTAAAAGTCTCTGCCCTCGGCCTCCTCACCTGCATCTGTCTCGCTTTCGTGGGCGCTGGCTACGTGCTGTCGGAGGGGGTCAAGACAGCCGAGTACTACGGTATGAAGAAACAACTCTCCCACTTCTCTTCGCAGCTCATCGAAGTAAAATCGGCCATGCTCACGTTGCGCCAGACGGAATCCGAGTTCGCCAAGCTTCTCTCGCTCAAGTCGAAGAAGAAGATCCTTGAACAGGCGGACGCCTCATCTGACATGGGTTCCATCATCGACGTCGACTTGCTCAAGAAACAGGTTAAAGAAACCATCGAATCGGTCTCAGAGATCAGGGAGTATATCAAGGAAGAAAAGAGCCTCTACGAAGCGACGCCCGCGGGCTGGCCAGTGAAAGGGGCGATCACCTCCCCCTTCGGCGAGAGGATACATCCCATTACCGGAGAAACCGCGTTTCACTCCGGCATCGACATAAGAGCACCTTCCGGAACGCCGGTACGGGCAACAGCAGACGGCATAGTAAGCTTTTCCAGCTGGCGTGATGACACGGGCTACTGCGTCGTTCTGGAGCACGGCCACGGCTTCACCACGGTCTACGCCCACAATACATCCCTCGCGGTTAAGCTAGGGCAACGCGTCCGTCGGGGCGAGACGATTGCCCTCTCCGGCTCAACCGGCTCAACCACCGGTCCTCATGTGCATTATGAGGTATGGAAAGAGAGGAAGCACGTGAATCCCGCACCCTATCTAAAGGACCTCTCATGATTTTCAAGAAGAAGGAACACTCCCTGGAGGTCATCATAGGTCTTGAATCGAGCGTCACCGGAAACCTGTCCACCAGCGGAGTCGCCCGGATCGACGGATGCGTCGAGGGAAGCATCAAGGCAGACTGGCTTATTATCGGTGACGCGGGAACCGTGAAAGGCGATGTGATGACGCGGGGAACCATGGTGGCAGGCAAAATCGAGGGAAACATACGATCGGATGAGATTGTGGAGATCACGTCCCACGGGACCGTGGAGGGGGACATCTATACAATGAAGCTGAGCATATCGGAAGGCGCCTGCTTCGACGGCCGCTCCTTTATGCGTCGGAAACCCGAGATGGAAGGGAGGGAAGTCCTTTCCCTGGAGAAAGGCACGAAGAAAGGTTTGGTCACTGCACCGGCTTCTGAAGGTTTTGACGAAGCCTAGTCACGTTGCTGACACATTGGTGGACCCGACGATTGTGATGAGCTATAATCTCCCGCGATGCGCTGTCGACTTTGATGTCACCGGCACATTACGTTTTCATTCATACCGTTGTATTCACTGCAGCCGGACCGCGGATGTGGTGGAGGGTTTCATGGCCGGGAGCGCTCTTGCCGCGCATGTGAGAGGGCTTCGGGACCTGCGCATCAAGAAGCGGGCGCGGATTGCGCATCATGCCTCCTCAAGGCAAAGGCAAGGCCTTGTCGAGCGGCTCGAAGCACAACCCAGGGATCTTGCCGGAGAAATCGCAGCCGTTTCGCATCGGAGCAAGAAAAATATGGACCAGAGAAGGAGGAGACAAATATGACACCTATGATTCCCCATACCTCGGAGCACCAAGAAGAGAAGGTGACAACGGTAATTGCGGACGATTTGCACATCAAGGGCACGATCACGTTCGCAACTTCTTTGATGATAAAGGGAACTCTTGAGGGAGAGATTGTCTCGCAAGGGCTGCTGGTTGTCGGGCCGACAGCGAAAATCGCCGCCACAATAGCCACCAAAAGCCTCGTATCCCACGGAGAGATCAAGGGAGACGTCACCGCAACCGAACAGGTGGTACTGAAAGAAACGTCGGTCCAGACGGGTAATATCACCACTCCCTACATTGTCGTGGAGAATGGATCAGTCTTCAATGGGTCTTGCGTGATGAAAAGGGAAGAAGTCCTGGCGCCCCCTGACTTTGAGGCCTCGAATGAATCGGAGGCTCAAGGAGTGGGCGGCGAAGGGACTGAAGCGGAGGCTGCGGCGCCAGAAACTCAGACGACGCAGAACAGCATTGACCCGTCCGAACATGGCCTTGGTGAGCCGGGCGCCCAAGGGCCTGGTGCGGAAGAGCCGGACCAGAAAATGGGAAACGAGCAAGACGAGCGGCGAAAGACAAAAGACGAGGAAGGCTCCGAATTCTCGCTCAGATCGAAGTGGCGCAAGAAGGAGCTGTTCTAGGCTGCTTTTAGGTGAGTTTCCTCGTCCTTCAAGGTCTATAGTGGGAGGATCGAGCAAGGGGCAAAGGTTTTGCAGAGTCAACACCAAACAACGAGGAGGTAGAAATGGCCAACATCAACCAGAACGCATCAGGCATCGATGAAACAAATATTACGACCATACTGGCCGACGATCTGCGGATAAACGGTACCATGACATTCAAGAGCTCGCTCATGATAAAGGGTACCCTCGAGGGCGAAATCATATCGGAAGGTCTGCTCATCGTCGGCCCGACGGCCAAGGTCAGCGCCAAGATCACCACGAAAAACCTCATATCTCACGGGGAAATCGTAGGCGATGTGACGGCAAGCGATCAGGTAGTGCTCAAGGAGACTGCGGTACAGACGGGGAACATCACGACCCAGAACATTATTGTGGAAAGCGGATCCCTTTTCAACGGTTCCATCAGCATGAAGGGAAAAGAGTCTTCCTATACGTGAGGTCCTGAGGGGGAGGCATTCGCGCGAAACCTGTCTTTATAGAACCAGCGAGGAGAAGTCACAGATGGCAGAAGCATTTGGCAATGCACCCGGCATCGACGAGACGAATATCACCACCATACTGGCCGATGATCTACACATTACCGGCACCATCAGGTTCAAGAGCTCAGTGATGGTAAAGGGCACCATCGAAGGCGACATCATTTCCGAGGGTCTTCTTGTCGTGGGTCCCACAGCCAAAGTCACCGCCACGATTACCACGAAGAATCTCGTCTCTTACGGAGAGATTCGAGGCGACGTAACCGCAGGTGATCAGGTCGTTCTCAAGGGGACCTCCATCCAAACCGGAAACATCACGACTCCGACCATCGTCATCGAGAATGGGTCGATCATGAATGGGTCCTGCATCATGAAGAAGTGAGCGCCGGGCTTCGCAAGAGCATATCAGCCTTGAGCTGCCCGCCCTAGCCGCTCCTTCCCTTCCCGGGGACTCCCGGTGGGGAGGGGCTTCTCTTCTTTTTGCGGCAAGGGAAGGTTAGCGCTTTAGAGCGTGATGAGGACCAGCCTGTGGTCGTTCAGCTCCCGGTAGATCGCGATCAATTGCTCCTGACTCTGGGCGGAGAACGTCGCGGTGATGGAGAGATACTTGTCCCCGCTGCTCGCTCTGCCCGCGTAGGTAATCGAACTACCGTCGGGCACGTGCTTTTCGATGATGGCACTTACCGTTGAATAGAACTCATTCGTGTTCTTCCCTATTACCTTGAGCGGGTAAGAGCAGGGAAAATCCATTAATTTCTTGCCTTTGTTGTCCATATAGAAAGCCTTTCCATATCTTTTTCGCTGACAGCTTCTCTTTAGCCGCTACCACGCCACCCCGGTCAGGCGCTCCCATTACCCGGGAGGCTCCCCACCCCTTTCTTTTCAAAAAACTGGCAGGGAGTGCCGGACGCGGCGATGACATCGCGAGCAGGCAGGCCGGCGGACTTGAACTTCATGACTCTGCACCCGTAAGGATACC
>CAYZAF010000589.1:0-2623 GCA_964476435.1 uncultured Syntrophaceae bacterium | reverse complement strand
CCGCGGATTTCCTGACGTCTCCGTAGTCTTTGGCGTAGAGCGCATCGATGAACTTCTCGATCTGCTCGCTTCCGCATTCCGAGCAATCGAGAGGCTCCCCCTGCTCGGACTCCGCCACGAAGCCGGCGCCACACTTTTTGCACACGTACCTTTCTTCGGCCATGGGTGTGCCTCCTCTCGTCGTACTTTCAAGTCCCGTACAAAGAATACTGTAGGCGCTCCCCAAGGGTTTGTCACGTCCGGAAAGGGGTCGCGTCCGGGAAAACCTGGACGGGGCGCATTTCTCCAGGGACGTCACCTTGCTTTGAAGGCGCGTCTCTTTACGCCCTGCCGGAGAAGAACGCCCTTGCGATCGCCACATCCTCGGCGATGCGGCGCTTTAGCTCCTCGATGCTCCCAAAGCGCACCTCATCCCTGATCCTCTTCAGGAAGCGCACCCTCACCTTCCTGTCGTAGAGGTCGTCTGAGAAGTCGAGGATGAACGTCTCGATGGACCGCTCCATGCCGGCCTCGAAGGTGGGGTTATGGCCGATGTTCGTCACGGATGGGAGCCATCGTCCGTCGACCTCCGCCTCTGTCACATAGACGCCGTTCCCCGGGATCAGGGGATAGTCGGTCCGCAGATTAATGGTGGGAAATCCTATGGCAGCTCCCCTCCCTTTGGCCCTCACGACAATGCCGGCGATCACATACGGTCTCCCCAGCATCTTGGCGCCCTCGGTCACCTCTCCCTCCGTGAGGAGGGTTCTGATGCGGTTGCTCGCCACCCTCTGGCCATCGAGGGTGATCGGATCGACCACTTCCACGAAAAATCCCAAGGTTCGACTCATGCGCTCCAAGAGGGCAGCGTCCCCCTTGCCCCCTCTGCCGAACCTGAAGTCGTGGCCGATGACGATGCCCTTTATGTTGAAGCGGCCAACGAGGATTGTCTCTATGAAGGCCTCTGGGGAGATATGGCTGAACTCGTCGGTGAAGGGCACGACGAAGAGCACGTCTATGCCCATTTCCTCGATCACCCCTTCCTTCTGCTCCTCCGGTGTGATGAACGGCAATTCCCTGCCGTGGCGTAGCACCTGCTGGGGATGGGGGTGAAAGGTCATGAGTATGGATGTGCCGTCGATCTCAGCCGCCCTTTGCTTCACCCTCTCGATAATCCTTCCGTGGCCGAGGTGGAGCCCGTCATAGTTGCCTATGGTCAGCACAGGGTTCTTGAATCGCTCTTCAACCTCGATGGATCGAAAAATGCGCATCCTCACCTCTTGACATTAGGGGCCTTTTCTCTATAATGTAACAAAACGCCGAAGTGGCGGAATTGGTAGACGCGCTAGGTTCAGGGTCTAGTAGGGGTCACCCTGTAGGGGTTCGAGTCCCCTCTTCGGCACCATTAGCTAAAATGAGGGAGCCGGATATTTAGCCGGCCCATTCATTGTGTACGGTTTTTTCCCGGTCTACCCTGCCCCGTCGTGCGATCGCCTATGAGTATACCATGTCCGCCAGCCAAAGAGAATCCGAATAGAGGCGAAAAGAAGGCTGGAACCGCCCGAAAAAGACTGGCCATCGCTTTTCTCCTCCCCGTCGTGAGCGGCGCCCTCCTCCTTTTCGCGGCCCATGGCACAGGGGCAGGCCAACCTGACCCTGTTGATCACCCTTCCGTATCTAAATCCTCGGCCCCTGCGGAGAGTTCCGCCCGATCGCCTTCTGCGCAAACGGACTACCCCTATAAAGGGGGGGTTACGAGGCAGGGGAGCGTCGTCATCATATCGAGGGAGTTTGCAGAGGCGGTGAGGAAGAAGAACAGCATCGTTCTCTCGAAGGTGGCTATCAAGGGCCGCCTCGACAAGGACGGCCGCCTCTGGGGCTACGAGGCAGTCCAGATAGACAAGGGGAGCGTGGTCGAGCAGATGGGATTCAAGCCCCACGACCTTCTGACAAGCATCAACGCCATCCCCGTCCGCGACCTGGAGGCGAAACGCGATTCCCTCGAATCAGCCGACCGGTTCGATCTCACCATCATCAGGAAAGGCAAGACGAGGAAGCTCCGCTTCGAGATCAGGTAGAGCGCTAAGAGAAAGGCGCTGCGGGAGCCGATGAGCTTCTGTCTATTTGCTTTTCCCCACTCTTGAAGGTATATTTAGAGGCATGCAGGACGAGCTATTCATGGAGATGTGCCTGGAGGAGGCCATAAAGGCCTTACGTGCCGACGAGGTGCCCGTGGGAGCGGTGGTCGTTTCCGCAGGAATGGTCATAGGGAGGGCGCACAATCTCACCATCCAACGGAACTCCCCCCTCGCCCACGCAGAGCTTCTGGCCATTGCCGAGGCTGCAGGGACCTTGGGGAACTTTCGCCTCACGGACTCCACCCTCTACGTCTCGAAGGAACCCTGCCTCATGTGCGCGGGGGCGATCCAGGAGGCGAGGATAAAAAGGGTGGTCTTCGGCTGCTTTGACGCGAAGAGGGGGGCCATGGGCTCTGCCTGCGACGTCAACACCCTGCCCTCCAACCATAGAATCGAAATACGGGGCGGTCTTTTCGCACAGGAGAGCGGAGACCTGCTCAGGAAATTCTTTCACGCCCGGAGGGATACCGAAGCGGTCGTAACGGGGCCGACTCGAAATCGGTTGT
>CAYZAF010000588.1:0-3621 GCA_964476435.1 uncultured Syntrophaceae bacterium | reverse complement strand
TCAAGTCACGTGATCCACGGTCTTCCGGAGGTTACGAACCTCCCCCACGGGTACCGGAAGATGCTCGGCCTAGGCGAATGTTACTCGAACGCGCAGACCCACCTCCCGATGATCTCCCGTTTTGTCATGGCACTGAAGACGTCGCCGATCTGGTCGAGCTTGAATTTTCTGGTGATGAGCTTGCTGAGGTCAATATAGACGCCGTCCATAATGAGATCCATGAACTTGGGGAGGTCCTCATGGGTCCGAACGTTGCCGTACATGGTTCCCAGTACGTTTCTGTTGTGGGCGGGCGTGAAAAAGAGCGGCAGCCCCACCAACTTCTCGAGGGGAGGCATGCCCACCATCACCAGCTTCCCGCCGATGGCGAGGGCCCAATACGCCTGGAGAAGGGCACCGGGGTCACCGACCACCTCGAAACAATAATCTGCGCCTCCGTCGGTGAGCTCCTGGATCTTCGGTACCGGGTCTTCCTTGCTGCTATTGATGAAATAAGACGCCCCGAACTGCCGCGCAATCGCCTCCTTGCTTCCCTCTATGTCCACGGCAATGAGGGGTTTGGCGCCTCTGAGCTTCGCCGAATGAACGACATTGAGCCCAACACCGCCCATCCCCCACACGGCGACCGACTCCCCCGCCCTCACGTTTGCCACATTGTTCACCGCACCTAAGCCCGTCGGCATGCAGCAGGCGATGAAACAAGCCTGATCGAGGGGGAATCCCTCTCTCACTTTGATTGCACCCTGTTCCGGAATAACCATGTATTCGGCGAAACCCGAGACAAACGTCTGATGGAAGAGCTTCCCGCCCTTAGCGTCAGTGAGTCTCGATGTGCCGTCCCATAGTCCGCCCTGGGTATGAATGTGGTGGCTCGTGGAGCAGATGTGGCCTCTTCCGCTCGTGCACTGCGGGCACGTCCCGCAGGCGATCATCCACGTGGCAACAACGGGGTCCCCCTTCTTCACCGACGTCACCCCTTTTCCCGTCTCAACCACGATGCCCGAAGCCTCGTGGCCGACTACCCAGGGCACGGGGAATCCGTAATAGCCTGATACCGCGCTCCAGTCGCTGTGGCAAAACCCAGTGTACGCGGTCTTTACCAAAACCTCATGTGCTTTTGGCGGCGCCAGCTCGACCTTCTCGATGGCCAGCTTGGGGTACTCCCGGCAGACTGCGGCTCTCATTTTCATAGAATAACCCCCGTGTGAGAAGAGTAGTGCCTAGCCAGGGCCTATAGAGCCACGTCCTTCGCCCCGCCCGCCACTACCCTCGGTCACTATATCATGTTTCTCTAGTTCTCAAAAATGAAAAACTTCTCTAGTTCCGGCTGAAATAAAGAAGCTCTGGACGTTTTCCTTGTTGCCAACGGGCACTTTCTATTCTATGATGAGGTTGATTAAAGTTTCGAACAAAACTTTGTCTGTTGCCTGCCTACGCAGCCAACCGACTGCGGCGTAGGCAAGAGTGGAGTTCCTTGGACGAAGGCAAGCTGGGTCATACTACTCGCTCGGAGAGAATCGTCAGAAGAGTTCCGAGCTATCGCGCCGTCCTAGATGCGGTTGCGGATAGCATCTTCTTATTGGACGCAATAACGGTAAGTATCATCGATGCCAACCGGCGTGCCGAGGAACTTTACGGCTACAATCTTTGCGAACTGACGCAAATGAAATGGGGTGACTTGAGTGCCGGACTCCCTCCTTACTCCAAAGAGGAAGCGAACCACCGAATAATCACGGCCGCGAAAGGGGGGCCACGAGTCTTCCAATGGTTTGAGAAGACAAAGAGCGGCCAATTCTTTTGGATCGAGGCGTGCGTCACTTCCCCTCCTGGGGCAGAGGAGAGTCATCTCGTAGTGACCATACGCGACATCTCTGATCGCAAACGTGTCGAAGACGAGTTGACGGCGACAAAAGATTATCTCGACACGGTCTTCAATAGCATACATGACGCGGTCTTTGTGCACGATGTGGAAGGGAGAGTCACGGACGTCAACGACGCGATGCTCGAGATGTACAGGTGCACCCGCAGAGAGGCTATCGGTCTTTTTATCGATCCCGACTATACCACCCCTGAAGGCCGCCCCGACTTGCCTGCAATCTGGAAGAGAGTTATGGAAGGTGAGAACGCGTTTCTCGAATGCCGGGGCAGGCGGCCCAAAGATGGCTTCGAGTTTGATGTGGAGGTCTTCTTGACGAGGCTTCGATTGCCCGGTGGGGACTCCATTCTTGCCACGGTCCGCGACATATCCGAGAGGAAGAAGGTAGAGCGGGAGTTGTTGGCCACAAAGAATTACTTGAACACGGTATTCAATAGCATTCACGATGCGGTCTTTGTTCACGATCTGGACGGACGTGTCGTGGATGTGAATGACAAATTGCTTGATATGTATAGGCTTACGCGCGAAGAAGCCGTCGGTCTCCACATCCATCCCGACTATACCACCCCGGAAGGCCTTCCGGACTTGCCCGCAATCTGGCGGGACGTGATGGCGGGTCAGGACACCATTGTTGAGTGCCGGGGGAGACGACCAAATGATGGTTACGAATTCGACGCCGAGACGTATCTCACCCGGTTGTCTCTGCCTGGAGGAGACTACATCCTTGCCAACACCCACGATGTCTCGGCGCGAAAGTCAATGGAAAAACAGTTGCAGACGGAGAGGGAGAGGTTTAAGGCAGTTTCCGAGAGTTCGCCCGTGGGAATGGTGGTAATAGACGGAAACAGGGAATTCAAGTTCAACTATCTGAACCCGAAGTTCAAGGAATTGTTTGGTTGCGACCGCAAGGAGACCCCCGACATATACGCATGGCTTTCCCGGGCGTATCCCGACGCGGCAGCCCATCGCGAAGCCATACCTAAATGGATTAATGCCCTGCAACTCACGATTCCAGGGAGCG
Source organism: uncultured Syntrophaceae bacterium (assembly GCA_964476435.1). Classification (GTDB taxonomy): domain Bacteria; phylum Desulfobacterota; class Syntrophorhabdia; order Syntrophorhabdales; family WCHB1-27; genus CAVVNC01. Next base: position 724 of record CAYZAF010000588.1, on the reverse strand, counting down.
ACGCATCCTTTGTGCGGAAACTGTCCGGAAAGGGAGGGCTTCAGAAGTACGTTCATTTCGTCGCCGTACGACTCCACACGGGTGAGATCCTCATGACATGCTGGGACATCACCAAGACGAGGGAGGCCGAGCGGAGAATACGGGAACGCAACCTGGTACTCGAAGTGCTCAACGAGGTCATGTCGTCAGTAACGGGCTCTTTGGATCTATCCGAGATCATGCAAGCCCTCGAGCGTGTGTTGGTGAAAAAGCTGCAAACGAGCGCCGGTGGTATTTTCCTCGAGCGCGAGTCAGGTGAGGGAACGAACGGCAGGGCATATTGGGGAGTACCTCTTTCCAGGCGAGCCAAGTTCGCCGCCTTTGCCAAGGAATGCTACTCCAGGGGTCAGGTCATCTACGACAACGAGATCAGACTCGTAAGGCGTTACGCCAATGGGGAGGGCGCCACGACGGCACGGGGATTCAAGAACTCCAAATGGACAAGCTTTCTCTGCATCTCCCTTCCTACGAAAGCCGAGACCCCAGGCATGATATTCCTCGCAGAAAGGAAACCGGATGCCTTTGGTGACGATCAGGTACAGTTTTACGCTACCCTCGGACAGCAGATCGGTGTCGCGATCCAAAACGCCCGCCTCTTTGAGGCAGTGCGCCAATCCCATGCGGAGATGAGAGATCTGTCACTTCGATTGGTGAAGGTACAGGAAGAGGAGCTGAGACACGTGGG
>CAYZAF010000587.1:0-2140 GCA_964476435.1 uncultured Syntrophaceae bacterium | reverse complement strand
GACGTGGAGCGGGGCATCCGCTACGGCGAAAACCCCGATCAGCCCGCGGCCCTCTACGAGCTTACGAACGGCAACATCGTCCTCGGCGACGTCCGCTTCTTCGACTTCGACGCCGGCCTCGTGAGCAGGATCACGGAAAAGGATCAGCTCCAGGTGGGCAAGCACCCGGGCAAGATCAACCTCACTGACGTGGACAATGCCCTCAACATTCTGAGGTACCTCGACAAGAAGCCTGCCTGCTCCATCATGAAGCACAACAACCCCTGCGGCGCAGCCTACGGCGCAACCACGGCCGAGGCCTTCGAAAAGGCCTTCTGGTGCGACAGGATAGCAGCCTTCGGCGGGGCGGTCGTCTTCACGAGAACCGTGGACAGGCAGACCGCAGAGGCCATGGCGCCCTATTACTTCGAGGTGGTATGCGCCCCTGCGTTCGACGGCGCTGCCCTTGACATGCTCAAGCGATGGAAGAACCTGAGGATACTCCAGATCAGGGAGATCGAGCGTCTCCAGTCTTACAAGGGGAAGCGCATCATCGACTTCAAGTCCCTCATGGACGGGGGCCTCATCATCCAGGAATCGCAGCCCTTCACTATCAAAAGCCTGAGTGACCTGAAAATCGCCCAAACGACGTACAAGGGCCAGGTCCACAAGATCGAAAGGGCGCCCACGGAAAGGGAGCTGGCTGACATGCTCTTCGGGTGGTACGTGGAATCGGGCGTCAGCTCCAACTCTGCCCTTTTCATCAAGGACGAGGCCACGGTCGCCATAGGCACTGGCGAGCAGGACCGGGTAGGGGTCGTGGAGATCGCCACATTCAAGGCGTACACGAAATTCATGGATGCCCAGGTTTTCAAGAAATTCGGTATCCCTCTCGCTGTATTCAGGCTGGAGGCGGAAGCGGGCGCGCGACGAATGGACGACTTGAAGGAGATCGAGGAGTACGCGAAGGCGCAAAAGGGCGGCCTCAAAGGGTCGGTCGTCGTCTCCGATGGCTTCTTCCCCTTCAGGGATGGGGTGGACGCAGCCATCAGGGAAGGGGCCACGGGCGTCATCCAGCCCGGCGGCTCGGATAGGGACTGGGAAGTAATCGACGCATGCAACGAGGCGGATGTGGCCATGGTCTTCACGGGGCAAAGATTGTTCAAGCACTAGCAGCGGACTTCTGCACTGGGCTACCTAATTTGTGACGTTGCCACATGGGCTAATAACGGGGCGTTTTATGCCGTCATTCCGGCGAATGCCGGTAAAGCGAAGCGCGCCTCTATGCCGTGCGCAGCCGGCCCATCCATTTTACTGTCAGGCCCATCGAACCGACGTCTCGGCTTTGTGCCCGACGCCTTTTGTCGACACTAGTGGCCGCAAGACGAGGGAACGCACAGAGTAATGGACAAGCACCCCGTAGTATACATCCTCGCAAGCAGAAAGCGAGGCACTCTCTATGTCGGCGTGACCTCAGATTTGCCTAAGAGAGTCTGGGAACACAGAACCGATGTGGTAGAGGGGTTCACGAAACGCTACGGAGTCCATCGGCTGGTCTGGTATGAGCCGCACGAGACGATGGAATCTGCCATCGAACGTGAGAAAACCCTAAAGAACTGGAACAGATCCTGGAAGCTTGAGTTGGTCGAAAAGAGCAATCCCAATTGGAAGGACCTCTACGGCACAATCGTCTGATTCCCTCTGGTCCCTTTGCGGTCGGAGGGAACGACGCGAGCCCAAGTATTTCCCCTTATCCCGTCTTTTCTAGCCGTTCCCCTATCCACACCTTAATAATGGCCTGCCGGGGAACGCCCAGGCGCTTCGCCTCTTTATCGAGGAGACGGATCATCCAGGTAGGGAAATCGACATTCACGCGTTTCTGCTCCTGCCCGGGTCGCCTCGACTTGGGAGTGTCGAGATACTTGGTTATGTCCTCTCCTTGGTCGAATTTCTTGTCAAACTCGCTAGCCTTCATAGAGATCGATCTCCTCTTTCCTCGACCGGCGCACGGAGATTATTCTGATCCTGCCGTTCCGGTACGTAATGACGCCCGACCAGTGCTTCCCTGAAATCCTCCCGACGACAAGGAACCTCTGCTCATCGCTCGTCTTCACCGGTATTTCGATGATGTCGGGATCTTCCCAGAGGGCCTGGGCTTCAA
>CAYZAF010000586.1:0-5341 GCA_964476435.1 uncultured Syntrophaceae bacterium | reverse complement strand
GACCTCTATGTTGGGATGCCGGCCGACCTCGACCAGCTTGGGTGCGAGTATTCACATCGAGCAGTCGTTGGTCGGGAAGGTTTTGTCGAGCTGGGCCATGTGGCCCCCGATGCTCGGTGCCTTCTCAACCAGGTAGACCTTAAACCCGGCGGTCGCAAGATCGAGAGAGGCCTGGATGCCGCTGATCCCTCCTCCGACAACCATGACATCTCCGAAATTGCCTTCCCCCGCGTTCTTGCAGAGTAGCTCGATATTCTCCCTGAGCGAAATGACGTTATCCACTTTCTCTCACCTCAACAGATTTTTTTGCATTGGCTGCGTCCGGGTCTTTGGCCGGGTGCCCCTGGCCCCATATGAAGAGCGACCAAGTCGCTCGGGGTTGGAATACACCCAAAGGCGACTGCCGCGGACGTGGCCAACGAGGGTAATACCCAAATCACGGGCAAGGGATACGGCGCTCCCGGTGGGTGTGTGGCGTGATACGACGATCGGGGACTGCATCTTTGCAGCCTTGAGGAGCATCTCCGATGAAACACGGCCAGTGGTCAGGAGCAGCCGATCCTTGGTCGCTATCCCTCTCAAGAGCGACTCACCCTGGACCTTGTCCAAGGTATTGTGCCGTCCGATATCCTCGGCTACCACGAGAAGGTCCTTGGTATCGGAGAGCGCAGAGGTGTGCACGCCGCCGCTGAGGCGATAGAGCTCCATCTGCTCCTGCAGCTTCCTCATCGCCGAGAAGACCTCTGCCGGCGTCACCACAAGGTCCGAATCCACCCTCTGCCCCTCTGTCTTGAACGTGGCGCCACCGCCGCAGCCGGAGGTAAGAGTCCGTTGCGTCGGCAATTCATACTCGCCATTCGTCAGCATCACGTCGGCCAGGGAGTCATCTTCACATATCCGCACGCTCGCAACGTCAGCGAGACTCGATATGATGCCCTCCGTGGCGAGGAATCCGATGACGAGGCAATTGAGCTTCGTCGGGGTGCACAGGATGGAGACCAGCTCCCGGTGGTTTATGTAGACAGAGAGCTTCATCTCCCTCGGCACGTGAACCGAGGTCGTCTCCCACCCTTCGTCCGAAAAGCGATCGCACGCTACGTCCCCCTGCACTCCATTCTTTTCCGCTATGCCAGCCGCTTTCTCCATGTTTATGGCTATATCACTTCCTGGATAATCTCCGTGATGTCTTTCACCTGTATAACGTCGGAATAGTTGAGCACTGCCCTGCTATCCTCGAAATTGGTGATGCAATAGGGGCAGGCGGTAACGAGCTCTTGAGCCCCGCTTCCGACAGCCTCTTCCATCCTGATGTTGGCGAACCGCTCTGCCTTTGGCGTTTCCGCCCAAATTCTGCCTCCCCCCATTCCGCAGCAGAGGCTGTCTTCCCTCGACTCGGAGAACTCATTCAGTTCCAAACCGGGTATCTTCTTCAAGGTATCTCGCGGCTCGTCGTATATGCCGTTGTGGCGACCCAGGTAGCAAGGGTCATGATACACGACTTTCTTCCCGTACTCCTTGCTGGGCGCGAGCCTCCCCTCGTTGATGAGCTCGGACAGATACTGGGAGATGTGGACCACCTCGAAGCTCACCTTGAACTCGGAGTATTCGTTCTTGAAGGTGTGGTAGCAGTGGGGGGAGGAAACAAGGATCTTCTTCACGCCGCTATCGATGAAGGTCTTGATGTTTTCCTTGGCCAGGCGCTTGAATAGCTGCTCGTTGCCAGTCTTGCGGATGCTTTCCCCGCAGCAATTCTCCTTGGAGCCCAGTATGCCGAAATCCACCCCTGCCTTGTTGAGGACTTTGGCCGTGGCTTGGGCAACCTTCTTGAGTCTCGGATCATAGCTGAGGTAACAGCCTGGGAAATAGAGAATCTCCATCCCCTCGGCAAAAGCCTTGACCGGCAACCCTTCAGCCCAAGCGCCCCTCGTATTCCGGTCCTCGTTGAAAGGGTTGCCTTGGGCGGTCAGGCCCGCGCTTACAGTGCGGTAAGGCTTGACAGGTGCAGGAAATACCCCATATCCCGTGGCCATCCTGCGCAAGGCCACCATGTCGTTGATCTGCCTCACGTCCCTGGGGCATCGTTGAGGGCACTTTCCGCAGGTGGTGCAGCGCCAGATCTCCTCGCGCTCTATCTCAGAAAGACCGAACGCAGCCTCCCGGATCAACTTGCGCATGCTGAATTTTCTTACCCTGTTCCAGGGACAGACAGTATCGCACTTTCCGCACTGGTAGCAGAACTTGACGGCCTCTCCACCGTTGCCTTTTACCTCATCTATTACTTCCTTGAAGGGGGCTACAGTTTCCACGATGTCTTAGACCTCTTATCTCCCTTGGCGTCACTCTTTCTTTGCCATTCGGGAAGCAGTATCCATCACCGTCTGCAATCCATACTTGTCTATCATTGATTCCAAGGCTGTCTCGACATCACCCGGCTTCGCTTCTTCCTCCACTTCCTCTTCCCTTTCTTCGTAGACGAGGGCGTCGTTGAGGCACCACTGGACGCATAGGGGCTTTTCCTGCGGCGGATCGTCTTCGCACATGTCGCACTTGAGAGGAAGGCCTGAATCAGGTTCGTGGAAAATTGTCCTCGACGGACAGGCAGCCCGGCAGAAACCGCACTCGTCGTATTCCTTTCCTTCGATCACGTACCTGTCTCTGCCCATGCATTCGGCCCCGGTATACTCACCGGCGTACACAGGAACGTACACGTCTCTGATCGGGTCGCGAACCATCCGGATCCGCGACCTCTCCGGGTTGTTGCTGCCATATCTCGGGCTGGCATGAAAGGCTGAGCAGATAACCTCACACGCCCTGCAGCCATTGCACTTATCAAGATCGATCTTGATTGTCTTGACCTTCTTCTTAATCTTGGCCATTTTTTATGATCCCTCTCCGTTCGAAGTCTTCGGCAATATAACCCAGATCCAATTGCTGCAAGGACTTCTTCGTAGGAACACCTTGATTGTCCCACCCCTTGAATGCGTAGTATGCGTCCAAGAGCTTCTCTTCAAGCTCGGGGAATCTCTTTTTCCAATGGTCCTCAGGCGGCTTCTCGTCAGCTCTTCTCAGCCCCTTGCGTACGTTGATGGCTCTTATGAGATTCCGGTTCCTCCTATACACCTGCGCGAGGCCCGCTTCATCTATGTCGATCCCCGTGGCCGCCGAGATCAATTTCGGGTAATTGTGAATATGGTAGGGAGGCTTGAGGGGGAAAGACGACAGGCCCGCGCATACGCCGAGGGCGTCGTCGATGTAGTGCATCATCTCCTGCCAGTCGACAATGTCGACGGACATGTCGACGGTGGGATAGTACGGATTCGACCGTTCTCCCCGCATTTCCCAGTCCAGTACGATTTGCTTGAATTTCTCGTCCGGAACCTGGATCCAATCCTTTACGAACTCTTCCCTCTCCTCCATGGTAGCGAAAGGCGCCTGGGGGAACTGTCCTTCGATCTGGGTGATGTTTGCCTTCTCTCCGGTCGCGTACATGAGGAAGTAGACAGGATTGAGCATGCCGAGCTTAAGAGGCAGCTGCTCGTGCTTCTTGATATTGTTGTGGGCGTAGCCTTCCGCGCCCTTGCCGATCTCTTTCGCCGCCCAGTACGTGCCGTTGGCGAGGACGTCTCCGATCCCTTCCCGCCTGACAATTCTGTCGAGCAACCAGTAGAATTTCCCTTCGTTGTCCGACGGACATCCTTCAAAGTCCGCATCGGTCAGAATGCCCGCCTCCTTGAGCTCGAAGGCGAAGGCCATGATCTGCGGGGTCGAGAAGCCATCCACCCCATACTCGGTTGCCTTCTGGGCGATCCTGAAGCCGAAATCCAGGTCCGAATAGGCAGCCATCGTATAGGTAAGCTTGGAGAAGCATTTCATCATGTAGGTCGAAAGCCCAGGGACGGAGATGATGGCCCCGCACTTCATCGGGCAGTTGTAGCAGCTTATGAGCCGCTTCCGCACGCCTAACTGGGTCTCTTTCCACTTCTCCTCGATCTCCTTGTTCCAGTAATCCTTTCTCCTGGTGCGGGCGTTCCCCCACATAAAATTCTCAGTGTGCCACTTCTCGTCAACATGGAGCATCTCTTGGGGCGATCCAAGCCCCTGCAGTATGGTCATGACGTTCGGGACAGGATTCTCGTTGCGGTATTTTATGTATTTCAGCACTTCGTTGCAGAGCTCCAGGAATTCGGCCGGCCGGGCGAGATTGACGTCCTTTGTCCCACGAACGGCTATGGCCTTTACCCCCTTGTCTCCCATGACAGCGCCAATCCCGAGCCGGCTCGCGCTCGACCTGCCCTGTTCGATGGAAGCGGTATATACCTTGTTTTCGCCCGCCAGGCCGATAGCAGCCACCTGGGCATTCGGCTCCTTCAGCTCTTTCCGGATAAGCTCCTGCGTTTCGACAGCGCCCTTGCCGGCTAGATGAGAGGCATCACGTATCTCCACCTTGTCGTTATGTATCCACAGATAGACGAGGTCGGAGGACTTGCCGCGGAGGATCACCTTATCGTATCCGGCATACTTCAATTCCGGTGCCCAGAACCCGCCCATCATCGAATATCCCATGAGCAAGGTCTGCGGGGAATACGTGGTAATAATGGTGCGGTTGGCACCGGGGGCAGGCGTGCCGCCCAAAAGGCCGGTGCTGAAAATGAGCAGGTTTTCAGGAGAAAAGGGCTCGGTTTCCGGCTTGACCCTATCAAACAGGATTTTGGCGTTCGTGCCTAGACCCCCAAGGTGAAGCTCGGTCAGTCTCGGGTCGGTCTCTGCTCTCTCAATGTTACCCCGGGACAGATCAATTTCCAGATTATACCCTGTCTCTCCGTACCTCATTTTAGCCCCTCTGGTGTATTTCCGCAGCCTTGACCTTCAGCCGCGCAGATTGTCCAAATCTTGTCGCACCTGTGATGGTAAACGGTCGTTAATACTCCCTTTCTGAAACTTTTTCACACATGTGCATTTTATAACAAATCCGCAAGGCGCTGTCAATAGCCGCGCCCTTCTGTATCCAAATGCCTGCCGTTCCAATGGACATCCTTTTGCATACGGGCACACCTCTTTGCGTTCCTCTGACCCATTGACCGGGAGCGCTTTCGCAAGCCCCGCCCTGTGGGCTCACGTCGAGGAGCGTCGTGAATTGGGCCTTATTCCTTTCCGGGAAGCGTAAGCCCTGTAGGCGGGGAGCTTCACTGTTCACCGGCGTTTGTCGAGATGGACCACCCCCCGGAGGAAGCGGGGGAAAAGCGAAAAATTTCACAAACAGGACCTCTCCCACTCAAAAATATACCCTTTTGAGGCAAAAAAGCAAGGGCTATCCGGTTACTTATTCACATGGAGGCACCCC
>CAYZAF010000585.1:0-2778 GCA_964476435.1 uncultured Syntrophaceae bacterium | reverse complement strand
TGATGTCGATGGAAACCTGAAGGGTGTAATCGAGCAAGCCTTCCCCGGAACGCTCAAGGGCGTGAGCGGCGCAGGGGATGAGCAGTAGGAACATCAAGGCGAACCGTTTCATTGCGGCTCCGACTAAAGGCCCCCTGGCACGCTTTCGAATCGAAAGCTTTGACCCGGGCTTGATCCGACAAGTATGCTAAAGTACCCATGGTATTGACCGGTTATGGCTACGTGTAAGTTAAGTCCCTGGCAGACCTTTGGCAATTTCCTTAGGCCCTTTTGGAACAGCCCACCTTTCCCATGAGACAAGGGATGCTTACATTGAGAATGGCCCCGGTCCAGACATTGTCAGGGGCCGTGCTCTCACGAAAGGAAGGGTGCACGTAGACCTTTGGCAAAAGCCTGGAGATTTTGCCCGATGGGCTGACGAGGTATCCCAGGGATGAAACGAAGAGCCGCTTGGTTGATATCGGCGGGCGCCGGAGCGCTTTTCGCGCTGGTAGTGATGCTTGGCGTCAGCAACTGTCTCGTAGGGCCCCGCCAGCCAATGAGCGCCGGGGGCGGCGTTTCAGGCGCTCTCAAAGACGAGTTTTCCCTTATGGCTGAGGCATGGGATATCGTCGAGCGACACTATGTGGACAGGGCGGCCGTGGAGCCAAAAAAAATGATCTACGGGGCCATCGGTGGCATGGTAGACGCCCTTGGTGACACCGGTCATAGCGCCTTCCTGACCCCAAAAATGGTCGAGGAGCAGCGCAACTTCCAGAAGAACAAGCTCCAGGGCATCGGCGCAGAGGTGCGGATGAAGTCGGGCCACGTCGTGATTGCAGCACCCCTCGACAACTCTCCTGCTTTGCGCGCAGGGCTGCGGCCTGGCGACATCATACTCAAGGTCGACGGAGAGAACGTTTCGGGGTCGTCCCTCTCTCAGACGGTCGAACGCATCAGAGGAGCCCCCGGTACTCAGGTAACGCTCACCATCATGAGTCCGTTGACGGGAAATACCAAGGATGTCACGCTCGTCCGGCAGGCCATCAAGCTCAACAACGTCACCTGGCTGCGGATGCCGGATACTGCAATTGGCCACGTCAGAATCTCAGGCTTCAGCCAGGACGCGGCAGAGCATCTCCGCAAGGTTCTCGATGCGGTGAAGGCAGAGGGTCTTGGCGGGATCATACTCGATTTGCGCAACAATCCAGGTGGCATCCTCGATGAAGTCGTACGGGCTTCCAGCCAGTTCCTCACCGGAGGCAACGTGCTCCTTGAGAAGAACGCGCAAGGTAGGGTTAGTCCGATCCCCGCCACCAAGGGAGGCGTGCTGCCCAACCTTCCTATGGTGGTGCTGGTGAACGAAGGAACTGCGAGCGCAGCGGAGATCATGGCAGGAGCGCTCAAGGATGCGCACCGCGCTACCCTGGTGGGCGAAACGACGTTCGGCACGGGAACGGTGCTGAAGCAGTTTAGCCTGTCCGACGGCTCCGCGCTTCTTATTGCCATTGAAGAATGGCTCACCCCCGACGGACAGACAATCTGGCACAAGGGGATTACTCCCGATATCCTCGTTTCCCTGCCGCCCGATGTGATCCCTGCATTCCCCTCGTCCGAGCGGGGGATGACACTGGCGGACGTTCGGTCAAGCGGGGACGCCCAGCTGCTCCGAGCGCTTGAGTTGCTCGTCAGCGGTCCGGGGGGAAAGAAATAGGGCACGTCCTGAATCGCGACGTGAGGGAATGGCTCCACTACGGGCGGAATGGCCGAAACTGCCTTAGAGGCAGGTCCCGGAGCTTCGGAAGGAGAATAACATGGTACTGAAGGATAGAGTCGCAATTATCACGGGCGCAGCCCAGGGGATCGGGGCAGCATTCGCAATCGGTTTTGCAAGGGAAGGGGCAAAGATCGTCATAGCCGACATCCTGGACGGGGCCGAGTCCGTTGAAGCGGTGAAGAAGGCGGGGAGCGAAGCCATCTTCGTGAAGACCGATGTGAGCAGGCAAGAGGAATGTGACGCCCTCGCGAGAGCCGCCTTTGAACGCTTCGGGAAAATTGACGTACTCCTCAACAACGCCGCCATATTCGGAAACATCGTCACAAAGCCCTTCACCCAGGTCACGACCGAAGAGTGGAACAGGGTCATGATGGTGAACACGACAGGGCCCTTCCACTGCACGAAGGCTGTCTTCCCCTACATGAAGGAGAAGGGAGGGAAGATCATCAATATCTCCTCAGCCACCATCTTCGAGGGCGTTCCCGGCATGCCGCACTACGTTGCCTCCAAGGGGGCAGTGATGGCTTTCACGCGGTGTATGGCCAAGGAACTGGGCGTACATAACATCAACGTCAACTCCATAGCGCCCGGGTTTACCCATTCCCCTGGAGGCGAAAACGTCGACAAAAATAAGACGCTGCCGCCCTTCGGGCCCCTGGAGGAGATGCAGATGCCAGCGAGAAGCCTTAAGCGGGCGGCGTATCCGGAGGACCTCGTGGGAACGGCGATCTACCTTGCGAGCGATATGAGCAGCTTTGTGACCGGCCAACTGATAGTCCACGACGGGGGGCTGACGTTTCACTAAAAGGAGCAGCAAAGAGAGTCGCGATTGCAATTATAGCCGGTGCAACATGACGCTTTCCTCGAAAAGGGGAAGGCGGTGCCGAATAATCTCACCCTGCGGAAGGGACGAATACCTCCAAGCCCTTGATGGTTCCTCCGCCGAACTCTGCGACGGTCTGTGCGGCGACGGCCAGTCCCTCCCTGAGATGGCTTGCGTCAATGCCGGGAACGGCGTAGGA
>CAYZAF010000584.1:0-6765 GCA_964476435.1 uncultured Syntrophaceae bacterium | reverse complement strand
ATGAAGGCAAAGGAGCATTTCAAGCTCGTTCTTCTCAATACGAGGAACAAGGTCATCAACATATCGACGATCTCCGTCGGCACGCTGAACGCGAGCCTCGTCCATCCCAGGGAAGTATTCAAGGACGCCCTTATCCACTGCGCTTCCTCCATCATCCTTGCGCACAACCACCCCTCCGACGACCCCGAGCCTTCCGACGACGATGTGAGCCTCACCAGGAGGCTCGCTGACGCCGGCCGCCTCATGGGCATCGAGGTGCTTGACCACATCATCATCACGAGCAAGGGATACACGAGCTTCAAGGAACGGGGGCTCCTGTGATGAGGAAAAGCCGGGAAGTCCCAAGAAAACAGACAGGGCTTAGGAGAACCAGCGGGCCCATGCGCAGGGTCAACATCGTATGCAAGAGGAAGAAGGAGCAGGCTCTGGCTGCGGCCCAGGGCGTTATCAACGGGTACGGCTCACGCCTGCACGTGGCCCTTGACGAGGACTCGGCCCGGCAGATAGGTTTTGAAAAGGCCTTTGAGCTGGAGCACGTGGCAGACGACGTCGATCTCATCATCGTGCTCGGCGGCGACGGCACGCTCCTTTCGGTGGCCCGGCAGATAAGGGGGAAGGACGTGCCCATCCTCGGCGTAAACCTCGGAGGGCTCGGCTTCCTCACGGAGATATCCCTCGAGGAACTTCCGGAGATGCTCCCCCGAGTCCTGAGGGGCGAGTACCGGACTTCGGTGCGCTCCATGCTCGACGTGGCCGTGACGAGGGAAGAGGAGCACGTATTCGACCTGTCCCTGCTCAACGATGCGGTTATCACCAAGGACACCCTCGCCAGGATTATCGACATCGAGACCTACGTTGACGACGAGTATCTCACCACCTTCCGTGGCGACGGCCTCATTCTGTCCACCCCCACCGGCTCTACCGGCTACTCCCTGGCAGCCGGGGGGCCCATCCTCCATCCCTCCCTCGGGCACATCGTCATTACCCCTATCTGCCCCCACACGTTGACGAACAGACCCATCATTCTGCCCTCGGAAGTATCGGTCCGCGCCCGGCTCAAGTCGCCGGATGAGAAGGTGATACTCACCCTGGACGGTCAGATAGGGTTCCCCCTGGCATACCTGGACGAGGTAAGGGTGCGGAGATCGCGCTTTGCGGTGAGCCTCGTGAGGTCTGCGAGCAATGGGTATTTCAATGTGCTAAGAAACAAACTGAAGTGGGGTGAAAGGTAGGATGCTTGCCTGCCTGCGAGTTAAAGGCTTCGCGATCATCGACGAGCTGGACGTGGAATTCAAAGACGGCCTCAACGTGATCACCGGGGAAACCGGAGCGGGCAAGTCGATCATCATCAATGCCCTCTCCTCGCTCGTCAGCGCCCGGGTGCCCACGGACGTCGTCAGGGGCACTGCGCTCCACGCGGAAGTTGTGGGCCACTGTTTTCAGGATGGGGAAGAATACATCGTGAAGAGGATCATAGGGACCCAAGGAAGGTCGCGGGCCCTCGTGAACGACAGTCCCGTGACGGCGAAGAAGCTGGAAGAGCTGGGTGATGTGCTGATACACATTTACGGCCAGAACGAATCGCAGCAGCTCCTGGCGAGGGAAACCTATGTGTCCATCGTGGACCGCTTTCTCGGCCTCGAGGAGGAAAGCCGTCGCCTGGCAGACAGGGTGAGACGGCTCAGCCAGGTGAATCAGGATCTCTCCTCCGGCATGAAAGACGGGGTCGAGCGGGCCAGGGAGACCGATCTCCTCACGTACCAGATCGACGAGATCGAGAGGGAGAGCTTGAGGCAGGGCGAGGAGGAAAAGATCAGGGAGAGGCTCAAGGTGCTCAAAGACGCGGCGAGGATCAAGGTGAGTCTCGAAGGCATCGAGAGGGCCCTCTACGAGGACGAGCAATCGGCCTATGCATCCCTGGCTGCATCCACAGCCTCGTTGAGGCCCTTCTCCGGTATAGAATGGATGGATGCTCTCAAGAAGAGGATGGAGGCCCTTTCATTCGACCTGGAGGACATCATAGCATCCATCAGGGATCGCGAAAAGACCCTCGAATACGAGCCCGGGGAGGCCGAGGAGCTGGAAGAGCGGCTGTCGACGATATACAGGCTCAAGGAGAAGTACGGAAAGATGCACGGAAGCATCGAGGCCTTCCTTTCCTGGGCGCGCAAGAGGCTCGACGATCTCCTCCACATGAAAACCGACCTCGCAGGTCTGGAAGAGGAGAAAAAGACGCTCCAGGCAGAGGTCGAAGCTGGCGCGGGCAGGCTGTCATCGGCCCGGAAGCAAGGGGCGGAGCGCATCGAGAGGCTCGTGATGGACGAGCTTCGTCACCTTTCCATGAAGGGCGTCAGGTTCAAGATCGTCATCACCGACAGGGGCGCGATCAGCGAGGATGGCAGCGACGAGGTCGAGTTCCTCCTGAGCACCAACCCCGGAGAGCCCTTAAGGCCGCTTAGGAAGGTGGCCTCGGGAGGCGAACTGTCGAGGATCATGCTCGCCGTGAAGAAAATCACGGGCGGCGACGAGGGCAAGACGCTCGTTTTCGATGAGGTGGATGCGGGCATAGGTGGCAGGGTCGCCGAAATTGTCGCCACGAGGCTTCACGAGCTTTCCAAGAAGCATCAGATCATCTGCATCACCCATCTTCCGCAGATCGCCGTGCACGGAGACCACCATTTCCTCGTGGAGAAATACCAGGGAAAGGAGACGACCCGCACGGCGATCAGAGAGGTCTTTGGGCAGGAGCGGCGCGCGGAGGTGGCGAGGATGCTCGGGGGCATCACCATCACGGAAAAGACGCTGGAACAGGCAGAGGAGATGCTGAGGAATGCTCAGGAAGGCGCGAATTAGCGACGTAGGGGCCATTCATCGGCTCGTCAACTCGTGCGCGGAGCGTGGCGAGATGCTCGCGCGGTCGCTCGCAGAGCTGTATGACAATATGCGCGACTACTATGTGTACGAGAGCGAGCCAGAAGAAGTGGGAGGGGCCTGCGCGCTCCACATATGCTGGGAGGACCTGGCGGAGATAAGGTCCCTCTGCGTCGTGGAGTCCCTGAGACGGCTGGGCGTGGGGAGTGATCTCGTGAGGGCCTGCATGGAGGAAGCTTGGCAGCTCGGAATAGAGAAGCTCTTTGTCCTGACGTACCGGCCTGACTTCTTCGGCAGGTTCGGCTTCAAGGAGGTGCAGAAGACCGAGCTTTCCCAGAAGATCTGGACGGACTGCGCGAGATGCCCGAAGTTTCCCCTCTGCGACGAGGTGGCCATGATTGCGCGGCCGGGGGCGCGAGGAGAGGGGGGTACGAAATGAAGGGCGACTTCTGGGCCCGCCGCTTGGGAAAAGTCTTTGACTCCTACGAGCTGTGCTTCGTGAAGGAGAAGGTCAAGACGTACGAGGCAGCAGATGGCGAGCTTCTTTCCCTGGCTGTAAAGGAGGAGGAAGGCATCTCCCTGAGGGGTATCAAGGATGGGCGGATGGTCTTCTCCTACACGTACGAGGAGGGTGAGAAGGCGGCCTCTGCCCTTGTGGAGAACGGAGAGGTCGTGATCCCCTTTCTCGAGAAGGATCCATTCTACGCCTTTCCTGAAAGAGCCGGAGCCTACCCGAGCCTCGACATCTATGACGAAGAGGGCCTGAAAAAGAGCAAAGAGGCAAAGCTCTCCGCCTTGATCGAGATGGAGTCGATGATCCGCGGATGGGACCCCCGGATCAAGACAACGAGGAACTGCGAGCTTCACGAGTCCGAGCTCGAGGTGAAGCTCGTCAACTCGCGCGGCCTTGAGGCAGAAGGCAGGAAGACCACCTACACCTTGGGCGGAATGGCAGTGGCCGCCGGTGACGACGGCGACGAGGTATCGTGGTACGATTGGGTGTGGAGCACCACGTACAGCCAACTCGATGCCTCCGCCCTCGGGAGGCGAATAGCGGAGAAGACCGTATCCTTTCTTTCGGGCCGCGTGCTCGACACCAGGGTCTATACAGGGCTATTGACGCCCGCCTGTGCCTGCCAGGTCCTCGAGATGCTCTCCCCTTCCTTTCTGTCCGAAAACCTGTACAAAAACAAGACGCGCCTCAGCGACAAGGCGGGGATGAAGGTTTTCTCCAAACATCTCTCGATCGTCGATTCGGGGGCGAGGGGGATGGGAGCCTTCCCCTTTGACGGAGAAGGGGTCCCCTCCAGGGAGAACGTGCTCGTCCGCAAAGGCGTGTTCGAGGGTTTTCTGTACGATACTTACTACGGGAACGTGCTCAGCGCGCCATCGACGGGAAACTCGGTGCGCTCGGGCGTCAAGGAGCCGCCGAGGTGCTCGACGAGGGGCTTCTATGTAAATGCGGCGGATAAGGGAGCAACAGAAGGCATCGGTACATTCGACAACGGGTTGGTCATCGAAGAACTGATGGGCACCCACACAGCGAACCCGGTAACAGGCGACTTCTCGGTAGGCGCCGTGGGACACCTTTATTCCGGGGGCTCGAAGGTCCCCTTCAAGGGAGTGATCCTCTCGGGAAACGTCTTCGACCTCCTGTCGAGGGTGGCTGCAGTGGGGGACGACCTCGTTTTCCACGGGTCTTTTGGCTCGCCAACACTGATGATAGAAGGACTCAAGATCAGCGGAACATAGGGTCCAGATTCTCTTTCCCTCGATCTTATGGCTGTGCTAAACTACGTTCCAGCGACGTTCAGGAGGATTTCATGATCACTGTGCCGATCCCCGGATGGGGAGAACTCTCGATAGAGTATCTAATGGTTGACTTCAATGGCACCCTTGCGCTCGACGGTAAGCTGAAGAAAGAGGTCAAAGACATCATTGAAAAGATCTCCCGGTACGTCAAGGTATTCGTGATAACTGCCGACAGCTACGACAGCGTCGATGCGGAGTTGGGAACTTCCAGCGTCACCTTCATTAAGGTGAACAAGAATGGGAGCGGCGAAGAGAAGGCGAAAGTAGTGAGGGAGCTGGGGCCGGAGAAGATCGTTGCTATAGGAAACGGGGCCAATGATGCACTGATGTTCAGGGAGTCGGCTCTGGGTATCGCCGTGGTCGGTGAGGAAGGCTCCTCGGCTGCCCTCATAAAAGAGGCGGATGTTGTGGTGAACGATGTGATGACTGCCTTCGGCCTGATTGTGCATCCTGAGCGGCTTGTGGCAACCCTGCGAGACTGACAACAACAAGGGACGGGAATATCGGACCAAGGGAGTGCATCGGAAAGCCGTCCCTATAAGCAGGACCTTTGTTTTTGACAGACAAAAGTGGCCTCAAAACAGAAGCACGGTCCGCGGAAGGCTATTCCTTCCGAAACGCTGAAGCGCATCCGCGCATCGGCGCCCTCTTCTCTTCGGGATCGTCCCTTTCTCATAAATAGGACAGGTTCGCCAGTTTGAAAGACAAGATTGCGCTTAAAGCCAACCCCACCGTCCGCTCCCGAAGGCTATTCCTTCCGATTCGCTTAAGCGCCTCCGGTGCTGACCCGTCTAGACGGAAAGACTCGCTCACGCACCGATTGCGTACCCACCCGCGGCCCCGTAAGTGTGGTTGCCGCGGGTTTTCGCCCATACGTTCTGCTATATGGTGCTCCGCAAACAAGAGCGCCCTACCGTCGGTATGTGCCTCGGAATCAGGCGCGTAGATTAAGGAGAAGCCCCGCACCTTGAGGATGCGGGGGTTGCCTATAGGTCCCGACACGCTCGTCTTTTAGTGACGGGTACCCCAGCACCTCTTAAGCGATGCGAATCGAGAAGGAACAGCCTTCCGCGGACGGCAAAGCGACATACCAGGCGTGGAATTTCGGTAACTTTATCTTATCTTTTACGCCACACAACGTCGGATAAGGGCGTGTTACCCGTTGGCGACTTCGTGCAATGCGACCCGCGGAAGTGAAATGTGCCTCACCCGCGGGTCCGTGAGCCCTCCCCTGATTGGAACGCTCGCGACGTTTTCGTCAAGGTAGAGAGCCCCCTCAAGCGGAGCGAAAGCGGTGGGGGCGTGGGGGCGGGGACTCTCGACGAAGGAAGGAGCGATTCGCAATTCTAGCGGCTCGGCCTCGCACGAGGAGGTAACGGGTGATGCGCCGTTAAGGGGAGAGGCGGGAGGAGGTGTTTGGCGAAAGCGTGCGCAAACTCGCCTTGACATGTTTCATGGGGGCGAGTTATCATTAACGACAGTTTTACAGATTGAAATGTGCGCCCGTTCTGTGAAACAGGAGGGAGCACCAATGTGCGCCCGCCGTGAAATTCCGGGGCGGATCAAATTCACTAAGAGGGAGAATCTGTTATGAAGAGCTACACAAAAGCGTACATACCCTACGGCGGCTACTTCTCGAGCCCTTTCTCACGGTGGCAGGGGAGCATGCAGAATGACAACGCGGTAAGCCTCGCGGCGAATACAGCGAGAAGGTGGTTTCTGGAGAAGAAAAAGCTCGATCCCACTATCATCGACTACATGTACTTTGGGTGCACCGTTGCCCAGAACCACTGGTTCATTGCCCACAACTGGGCCGCTGCCATTCTGACGGACGACAAGAAGTACGTCCCCGCCCTTTTCGTCAACCAGGCATGCTCGACCTCAACGACGGTGCTCAACCTCACGGCGAAGGATCTGGAGCTCGGCGTCTACGAAGTCGGCTTCTGCCTGATGGCAGACCGCTGCTCCAATGGACCCCATACCATATGGCCTGACCCTCTGGGTCCCGGAGGCCAGCCGGACAGGGAAGACTGGAACATGGACAACTTCGGCGGTAGCCCCCGCCATCGGGCCGCTATGGTG